>JAYVJQ010000355.1:0-2762 GCA_043769055.1 Allobrachymonas sp. | reverse complement strand
GTGCGCACGCATTTGCAGAAGCTGGCGGTGCAGTTGGGCGTGGCCGAGCCTGCCGCTGCGCCACAGGCTGGCACGGCGCAATTCACGCGCAGGCGCATTCCTGCCAATCGCAGCAGCTCGGATGAGCAGGATGAGCGCTGGGCGAAGGCGCGCACGCTGTGGGCGCAGCTGGCCAAGGCGGGCAAGGTGCAAGTGGATTCGGATGCAGCGCTGCTGGCCTATGCCAAGCGGCAAACTAAGATGGACGCATGGCGCTTTATGAACAGCTACCAGATCAATAGCGTGATCGAGAGCCTTAAGCGCTGGCAGGCTAGACTTGCCGACATAACAACATCAGTGACGCAGTGAGGCAACTATGGGTAGAGCACATGCAACTATCAACGATCTCGCCCCAGTGCATGCGCTGATGGGCGATGATTTTCCCGAGCTGCTGAGGGAGGCCGGAGAGGCGCTGTATTTGGAGCTGGCTGAAAATGCAACACAGGATAGCGGTTGGCTGGCCAAGCAGCGATCTGAGGATGAGCGGCATCAGCGCCAGAAAGAACTGGCAAGGCTGGCGCTGGCGCAGGTGGCGCGGCTGACTGAGCTGTTTGGCGGCACGCAACCCTATTGGCCATCGGGCAAATACTTTGTGATGAGCGAGCGCAATTTGCAGATCTGCGCAGAGTTTCGTGGCGACTACACTTTGCTGGCGCGCAAATACAATCTCTCGGAGATCATGGTGCGCAACATTGTGGATGGCTGGCAGCGCAAAAAATTCATGCAGCGGCAGGGCAAGCTGCCGGGGCTGGATGAAGGCTAAATTTAAAACGCGATTTAAGCGCTCCTGGGCGCAAGGTGCGGCGCTGATACCTGTTTCAAAAAATAATTGAAACTAGACGCAATCTAGACGGGTTGGTGGCGATGTTGATGCTGGGGCGCGAGCCCCGCAATCACGTTTTTGCAACATGCGCCCAAAAAGCCCAATAAAAACTCAAACAGTTTAGTTATTGCCCCGGCGCACTTCGCGCGACAGTCTGGGCATGGCAACACAGACCGCATCGAATAAACCAAAAGCGCAAGCAGGCGCTGCCGCTGCTTATGCCTTGCCCGCGCAGATTGAGATCTTCCGCGCTGGCACGCACACCGATGACGCTGGCAACGCCCACAATTTTTCTGAGGCTGATGTGGCAGGCATGGCGGCGAGCTACAACCCCGCCCTGCGCCAAGCGCCGCTGACCATTGGTCACCCGGCTGACAACTTGCCCGCTTACGGCTGGGTGAGTGCATTGAAGCTCAATGCCGCTGGCCGCTTGGCGATGGATGCCACGCAGGTGGAGCCGCAATTTGCAGAGATGGTGCAAGCCGGGCGCTTCAAAAAGCGCAGCGCGAGCTTCTACCCACCTAAGCACCCGAATAATCCCACACCTGCGACTTGGTATTTGCGCCACGTTGCCTTCCTCGGCGCGCAGCCGCCTGCCGTGAGCGGGCTGGCTGATTTCTCTGCTGGCTCTGATGCTGGCTGCGTGAATTTTTCTGAAACCGTTTTAAGTAGCGCAGATCCCGCTGCTGGAGCTATTGCCAGCATGGACTCGCTACCCCCTTCAACCCCTTCCCCAACCGATCAACTGACCCAGGAGCAACTGATGGACGCCGATTTGAAAAAACAACTTGAGGCCGCGCAAGCGAAACAAGCCGAGACCGATACGGCTCTAGCCGCTGCCAAGGCCGAGGCCGATGCTGGCAAAGCGCAGCTGGCGCAATTTGCAGAGAAAGCCAAGGCCGATAAGACGGCGGGCTTCGTGAGCTTTGCTGAGGGCGTGCCAGCGCAGGTGCTCTTGCCTAAAGATCGCCCGATGGTGGTGGCGGCGCTGGAGGCGCTGGATGCTGCCAAGCCAGTGAGCTTTGCCGAGGGCGGCGCAACCAAGACGGTATCGCCTGCTGAGTGGTTTAAATCGTTTGTGACCAGCCGCGCACCGGTCGTGAGCTTTGGCGAGCATGCGCCCAGCAGCATGGGCGCATCCGCTTTGCCCGGCAGCGCCGTTGGCAAAACCGATGCAGAGATTGACGCGGCTGCCAAGGCCCACATGCGCGCCAACAAGGGCGTGAACTACATGGATGCGCTCTCGGCTGTGACCTTCACGGCCTGAGCGCTTCAACCCAAACACTGAAACCGAAAGGAAACCCATACCATGATGACCGCTAGCCAAGTGCGCCTCAATCAAAACCCGATCTTGACCAACATGCTTCTGGGCATGGGGCAAGGCACCTACATCGCCGAGCAGCTCATGCCTCGCTTGCCGCAGGCGCTCTCCAGTGTGATGCTGGCCAAGGTGGGCAATGAGCGCTTCAAGCGCTACAACCTGCGCCGCGCGCCGGGCGCTGAGACCAAACGCGTGGACGTGAAGTACGAGGGCAAGGTCTACTCTGTGGAGCAGTACGCAGTGGAGGTGCCGATCCCTCGCGAGATCATTCGCGAGGCCGATGAATCGCGCCGCTTGAACGTGGGCAACTTTTTGGACATCAGCCGGATTGCGATGGTGACGGCCAGTGGAATCCTTGCGCAAGACTATGAACTGGATGTGGCAGGCCTTGCCACGCTGCCAGCCAGCTATGCGGCCGGCCATTCGCAAGCTTATGCAGCAGGCACAAAATGGAGCGCCACCACGGGCACACCCGTGACTGACATTCGCGCTGCCAGCGACGTGATTCGCAAGAAGATTGGCAAGCGCCCGAACAAGCTGATTTTGAGCGCTGATGCTCAAACCGCCTTGATCTCCAAC
>JAYVJQ010000354.1:0-2638 GCA_043769055.1 Allobrachymonas sp. | reverse complement strand
TCATGGTCAGCGTATAGAGCGCGCCTCCGATGCCGCCCCAGATGACGGCGGTGGCGTAGAGCAGCCAGGTGAATCGCGCGGAGGCTGCGAATGCGATGCTGGCGACGAGCAACAGAGCGCCTGCCACGCCAAACACGCGCTTCGGCGCGAAGCGATCTGCGGCTAAGCCAGCGGGATATTGGAATACGAAACTGCCCACGCCTAAAGCGCCGACTATGCTGGAGGCTTGCGCGAGCGAGAGGCCGAGCGACGCACCGTTGGCTGCGCTGATGCTGGACAGGCCCGCCTCGAATACGCCACCTGCAAACGCGATCAAAACCAGCGCTGGCACGATGCGAATGGCTTGCCATGTGCTGCCGATTTGCTTTGTGCCTTCTTCGTGTGTGGGCGTGTGAGCAGCTTGCGTGAGCTTGAGGCGCAGGGCAATGCCAAGCGCTGCAAACTGCACGATCGCCGCAGCGACCAGTGTGGTCCTCGGCTGCCAACCGAGCAACGCGGGCACGAAAGGGCCGGCAGCGAGCGCCGCGCCCAGCGCCGTTTGATACAGCCCCATCACTTTGCCTCTTTTGTCGTGTGGCGCATGTTCGGCAAGCAAGGCTTCGGTGGCATTCCACACCGCTGCCGCGCCCACGCCGCCCGCCACTGCGCTTGCACACCACCAAGCAAACGCATTCGGTGAATCCAGAAAAAAGATATAGCCCAGCGTACACACACTCTCCAGCGCCATGCCCAGCAGATACACGCGGCCAATGCCAAAGCGCGCAAAGATGCGCGGCATGATCGGGATGAGCAGCGCCACACAAGCAAACGGAATCATCGCAAACGCGCCCACGGCTGCCGTGCCCATACCGCGCTGTTGGAGGAGCACGGCGAGCACTGGGCCAAACATGGAAAACGATGTGACCACCAGCGTGGTGGCGGCAGCGAGAGCCCAGAATTTTTTCATCAAGTGTTTTTACACATCAGCAAAATTAGTTTGCAAGCGGCGGGCGCTCTCTCGGCTTGCAGCTTGCAAATCAGCACCGATATCGAGCTTTGATGCGCGCTCCCAGAATTCAATCGCCCACATGCGAGCTTGCTCTTTCTCCAATTCAAAACCCGCCTGCATGAACTGCTCACGCACAGGTGAATCGTTCAAGCCGTGATGCGGATCGGGTTTCCACATCATCGGCAGCATGTCGTACACAGGCGCGAGGCGAATTTTTGGCTTGATCACCTCATCGACGAAGAAAGCGAGATTGCCCGAGTGCATATCGGTGTTGCCGATGTATTTGCCGAAAGCGAAGATGCTGGCGATTACCTTAAGCTCTTGCGTGGTGATCATTCCCAGATTGGCGAGGGCTTCGCCGGTGGCGAGCCAATTCTGCCAGCTGCCACCTACGAGCTCTTGATGCACAGCGGCAATTGCGACGACGTGTGATTTGCCGTGTGTGCCATACCGGTCAAATCGCTCA
Source organism: Allobrachymonas sp. (assembly GCA_043769055.1). Taxonomy (GTDB): domain Bacteria; phylum Pseudomonadota; class Gammaproteobacteria; order Burkholderiales; family Burkholderiaceae_C; genus JANMDU01. The sequence continues at coordinate 1,184 of JAYVJQ010000354.1, read as the reverse complement.
GAGCTTAAAAATGTACGCACATCGCCAGTGAAGATTTGCGTGCGTGCGCAAGCTATTTGCTGAGACGCGAGAACTTCATTGGCTAAGTGTTCAAGCATCAGCATCGCTCGCCAGCGGCTGCCGAAAGGCGTGTCGTTGGGCGGCGAGAATTTGACGAGATGGTGGACGGTTTGCTCACCTGCGTAGGCCACAGCAAACTTAGGCTGCTCGCCGCCTGCGCTTGATTGAGCGCGTGGCTGCGCTGTGTCTTGCTTGGCCAAGGCTTCAAATTGCACAAGCAACTCGGCATCTTCCGCGCCGAGCACGGGCTTTGCCTTGGCAATGCCTGGCGATCTGTGGCCGATATGGATCGCACCCGTGCAATCTACCGCCTGCTGCGTGATGGCGTAGAGCACTTGCGCATCTGACCAATCCTCCGGGTTGGCGGGAAAGCTGGCGATGCTGTGAGCGAGCTGCCGCCCGAGGTAGCCCTGCGGGCGAATGGGCAACAGAAACCACGGCAAGCCCTGAGTGAGCCACGCGCGTTGCTTGTGTTGAACGTGAAGCCACTTACCTTGCAGATGTGTGAGCGGGCCAAATTCGGCGGGTTGTCCTTGGGCATCCGTCCACACGATGCTTTGTTGCGCAGGCAAACCCAGAATGTCTTTTTTGAGCGCATACCGCGTACTCCGTGCTGCGCCCATGCGATGCACACGTTCGCCTAAAGCCTTGATGGCTGTAGAAACGCTAGGCTGACTCTTTCCTGTGCTGGCCGCCAATTGCGCAGCCGTGAGTGGCTCACCTCTTGCGAGCAAAATAGCTATGGCTTCAGAAAGATCAATTTTCGATAGATTCATTGATAGATACTTTTTCTATAAGTATCTGATAAATATAGTAAAAAGTCAATTTATTAATAGATAAATTAATAGATACTCTCTGGTTCAATCCCATCAATCACCCAAGGGCCGCAGCAATTGCGCCACATCGTCTTCCGTGAATAACGCCTGCTTGCGCATTTGCGCGCCGCTGAGCATGCCATCCGCGAGCGCAGCTTTGCGCTCTTGCAATTTCAGCATGCGCTCTTCGATGGTGCCGCTGGCCACCAGTTTGTAGACGAAGACTTGGGACGTTTGGCCGATGCGATGCGCGCGATCCGTGGCTTGGTTTTCTACGGCTGGATTCCACCAGGGATCGTAGTGAATCAC
>JAYVJQ010000353.1:0-5329 GCA_043769055.1 Allobrachymonas sp. | reverse complement strand
TCTTACTGTGTCATAAAAATAGGCATAATGCATCTATCTTTCCTTTCAAGGAGATCAGATGGACAAGACCAGCGACTTTGATCACTACCTTACGCACTTATCGGCAGCATTGGGCCACGCAGATCGCCATGCTGGTCTGAGTGGTTACTGCACGGGCTTGATGTTGCCCTTATCACGCAAGAGCGTCGAGCCTATAGCTGCCCGTGTTGATCCGCTACACGCCAGTGCCAAACACCAGTCGCTGCACCACTTTATTGCAAAGGCATCTTGGAGTGATCAGGCGCTGCTGCGTCGTGTTGCGCAATGGGTTGTGCCGCAGATGGACTTCAGCGCCGGCGGCTGGTGGATCATTGATGACACGGGATTTCCTAAGAAAGGCAAACACTCGGTGGGTGTGGCACGCCAATACTGCGGTGTCTTGGGCAAACAAGACAACTGCCAAGTGGCCGTGAGCGTCTCATTGGCCTGTGAGATGGGCAGTATCCCTGTGGCTTGGCAGCTGTATTTGCCTGCCATCTGGGCGCAGGACAAAGCACGCCGAGCCAAGGCCGGTGTGCCTGAGGCTATTGAATTTGCCACCAAGCCACAAATCGCGCTACAGCAAATGCGTGATCTTCTGGCGCAAGGTGCTCCCCAGCACTGTGTGTTGGCCGATGCTGGCTACGGAATCGACTATGCGTTTCGTCAAGGACTCAGCGATGTAGGTCTAGCCTACATGGTTGGCATCACGTCCGCCGTAGTTGTGTGGCCTCCCGGCGTGCAGCCACTGCCGCCCAAGCCTTACAGCGGGATGGGTCGCCCGCCGGTGATGCCTAGGCGCACGGCCGTACGCCAGCCGATGAACGTCAAGGCACTTGCACTGGATTTACCGCAAAGCGCATTTCACACCATCAGTTGGCGTGAGGGCAGCAATGAACGTTTGACAGGCCGCTTTGCCGCGCTCAGAGTACGCTGCGCGGGTAGCAATGTGGGCAAAGCTCGCCTACTGCCCGAGCAATGGCTGCTTATCGAGTGGCCTGCGGATCAAGCTGAGCCTGAGAAATACTACCTATCCACATTGCCAGAGACAGCAGCAATCGACGATTTGATCAAAGCCGCGCACATGCGCTGGCGCATTGAGCGGGATTACCAAGACTTGAAGCAGGATCTGGGCTTAGGCCATTACGAAGGGCGAGGGTGGATGGGCTTTCATCACCATGCGAGCTTGAGTATTGCGGCCTACGGCTATCTGATGGCGCTACGACTGAGGACTGGCAAAGATGTCGGTGGTAAAAAAAACGCTATCCAACGCCAAATGCCTGCCGTTTCCCAAGATTACATCCCTCGGGGCAGTCCAGCGTACGCAGCGTCACGTGGCAAACTCAATCACAACGCTGCGCCTACAACTGGCCATATCGCTGGCCGTCGTTCTGGGGCACTGCCCACATTGCAACTACGTCCGTCTTCATCTTCGTTTATGACACAGTAAGACTAAGCATGATCTGTGGTACGAGTTGGGCCCAAGCGCAAAGCACACAACCCGAAGTGACTTTAAAAGCAGTCGAAGTCAAAGGCCAAGCGCTTTTGCAAAGCGATAGCACCAGTGCGAGCCGCACTACTTTGGATGCAGAAGAAATTCGCGATGCGGCAGTGAGCCAGCCCGAGCTGCTGCTCGCGCGCGTGCCCGGCATGCGCGTGAAAACATTTGGTTTGGGCGGAGTGGTCAATGGCATTTCTCTGCGAGGCTTTGGCAATGGCGGGCATGGCGGCGATTTGGGCTTTGTGCTCGATGGCATCAGTTTGAATGAGGCAATTTCTCACTCTGATGGCTATGCCGATTTGAACGTCGTAATTCCGTTGGAGTTGCAGCGCTTGGATGTGATCAAGGGCCCGAGCAGCGTATTGGTGGGCAATTACAACCGCGCAGGCAGCGTCTTTTTGCAAACTCGCAAGGGTGGCGAATACAAACTGGCGGATGTGAGCATCGGCTCGTTCGGCACGGTGGATACGCAAGTCGCAGGCGGCTTCAAGCTGGGCGCAGGGAATCTGAATTTAGCTGCGCAGTTGTCAACAACCAACGATTTCCGGCCGCAATCCGGCTTTGACCGCGCCACGCTCTCGGGCCGATATTCATTCGCTATCGACAAAGGCGATATCTCTGTTTCGGCACGGACGCATCGCGGCAAATGGGATTCAGCAAGCTACCTCACACGCGCCCAGTTTGATGCGGGCGACCCGTATGGCAAAGACGCGCGCGTGCAGAACGATGGCGGCGATAAGACCTTTGGCACACTTCGCGTCGATGTGACGCGCGAACTGACTAGCGACATCAAAGCGCTGGCCTATGTGTATGGCACGCAGCAAACCTACACGCGCTTTTTCTCGCGCCCGATCAACGCTACGATGTGGCGGCAGCGCGATGAAACCTATGACCGATCCACCACGGGTATCGGTTTCAACCTCAACGGCCTGAGCAAAATCAGCGGCATTCCGCTCAAATGGATCGCAGGCTTGGACGTCACACGCGAGAGCACTGAATTTGATTTTTATGATGGCACAACCAATCGCACGCGCACCACGCCCGCCGTCTTCCAGCAAAACCGCGATTACAAATTCAACTCTCGCGGCTTGTTTGCTGAAGGCGAGCTGAGCATCTCGCCATTGTTCAGGCCAACGATTGGCGTGCGCTCAGATAAATACACGGGCGGCTGCCGTGTGCTGGGTGCGGAGACCGTGGTGGCAACCGATCCACCGTGCAATGTGCCGCTCAAAGGCGTGAGCCATACCAGCCCGAAAATTGGCGTGCGCTCGACTGTGGCCAAAGGCGTGGATCTGCGCGCCAGCTACAACGAAGGCTTTCAGCTGGCCAATGTGCGCGGCTTGTATTCAGCCACCAACAACACGGATGCCAATGTTTTTAAGCAAAAAGAAATCGGTTTGAGCTTAGGCCCTTTTGCGAACGTGAAATTTGATCTTGCCGTATTTGAGCTAGACAGCGACAAGGAAATTCGTGAGCTGCCCGCTGGCTCAGGAGTCTTTATCAATTCGGGGCAAACGAGCCGCTCGGGCACGGAAATGTCGCTGATCTGGGCGGCAGCCAAAGATTGGGATGTGTCGCTCAACTACGGCACAGCGCGCACCAAGATTGAGGCCAATCCCAATGCAGCGCTTGTGGGCAAGCAGCTCAGCAGCATCCCGCGCTCAAGCGGTCTGTTGGCTGTGAATTACGCGCCGGCCCAAGGCTTTGGCGGCAACCTCACTTTAAATCAATCAGGCGCATTCTTTTTTGACAGCAATGGCTCCAATGCCAAAACCCAAAGCGGCTACACGACTCTAGATGCAGGTGTGACTTGGCGTGGCAAGTGGGGCGGCACAGGTGTGAAAGCGCGCTTGGCCATCACCAATTTAACCGACAAGGTATACGCCACCAATGCCTTCCAAATCGGCGGTGTCGATTTAGTTGCTCCTGGCGCGCCGCGCAGCGTGCAAGTGGGCATGCAGTTTGATTTCTAAGTTTGATTTTTACTTCAGGAGCTTTTATGAAAAAACTTTCGTCCTTCTACACTTCTATTGTTGCTTTATTCATTGTTGGCACGGGCTTGGCTCACGCGCATGATGCTTTTTTTGAAGTGGCTAGCCCTGCCCAAGCTGGGCAATTCATTGTGCGCTTTGCGGATGAAGGCAAGCCTATTGCCTACCCCGCTGCCAAGCTCAAACGCACATGGGCTTTCAACGCAGCCGGACAAAATGTCGCCTTGCAGCAAACGCCTGCTACTGACTTCGTGCGCATCACAGCACCAGTTGATACTGCCATGATGGCTTTGGAATTTGAGAATGGTTTCTTCAGCCGCACGACCGCTGGCACGGTAGAAAAGCCCATGAATGAAGTAAGCGGCGCAGTCTCTGCGGTGTGGGCTAAGAAAGCTGGCAAATACATCACGCAGTGGAGCGCGCCTGTGAATAAGCCTGTGGGCTTGCAGTTGGAGATCGTGCCGATGTCTACCGCCATGCCCAAGCCCGGCGACACCATCCAAGTGCAAGTGCTGTGGGAAGGCAAACCAGTCGAAGGCATCTTGGTGTCCAAAGGTGAAAAACAGCCGGGCGAGAAGACGGATGCCAACGGCATGGCCACTTACAAAGTGCAAGCGGGTTCTAATTTCGTTTGGTCCGAGCGGCGCATCCCCGTCGCGGGCGATCCGCGCTACACCACGCTGGCAGTGGCAACGAATCTGATCTTCGTCAGCAACTAAACAACTCTGCTCAGCGCTATGAAAACAACAACGATTCGCATCAACACCATCGCCCTACTTCTCGGCCTGCTCCTGAGCGCTGCCGCGCATGCGCACAGCGATCAGGTGAGCACGGGTGGTTTCATGGCGGGCTATTTGCATCCGCTCACTGGGCTGGATCATCTGCTGGCCATGATTGCCGTGGGCATCTGGGGCGCTACGCTCGGCGCGCCTTTGATTTGGGCGCTGCCCGTGGCCTTTCCCTTCATGATGGTGGTGGGCGGGGTGCTGGCGATCTTCGGCGTGCCCTTGCCCTTTGTTGAGCAAGGTGTGGCACTCTCCGTCTTGGTTTTAGGCGCGGCTATTGCCATGCGTTGGCGGACGCCATTGCCCGCTGCTGTGGGAATCGTCGCTTTCTTCGGCCTGCTCCACGGTTATGCCCACGGGTCTGAGCTGCCCGGCTCAGCCGCACCCGCAGCCTATGCCGCAGGCTTTGTGATTTCTACCGGCTTATTGCATTTGGCAGGCATTGCGTTTGGCAATGTCAAAAAAGTGCTGCATGGCGAGAAGATACTGCAAGCTGCAGGCGCGATCATTGCCTTGGTCGGCGCTTGGTTGATCGTGGGTTAATGCTACATCTGGTATTTCATTTTTTTTAAGCATTTTTGGCATATAGCCGGCATAGAATATGCGCAGAGTGCTCTCTAATTAATAGCAAACATCGTTTAAAACAAGAATCAGTATGAACCCATTCAAACCCTTCATTTGCATCGCACTCATCATCTCAGCGGCGGCAGTAGCATCGCACCCGATTGAATCCGTGAGCACCGATCCGAAGCTTCAAGCAGAGATTTCTAATTTTCGCAAAGCGTTTCAAGCGGCGGCTGCAGAGCGCAACACCATTGCTTTGCGCAACTACTACACCGAAGATTTCACCCACACGCACACCAGTGGCAAGGTCGACAACAAAGATGCGCGAATCGTGAGCGTGATGGCCGGCGAGCCCACGGTGGAGATGGCACCCACGCCTGAATATCGCCTCTCTTGCTTTGGTGAATCAGTCTGCATCGCCCGCGCCCTCAGCCCCATCAAGCGCATGTCAGACGGTAAATGGTTTGATG
>JAYVJQ010000352.1:0-14246 GCA_043769055.1 Allobrachymonas sp. | reverse complement strand
ATGATGAAGGGCATGACGGCGCAATACCTGTTTCGGCAAGTGTTTCCCTTGCAAGGCGGCGAGACGATTTTGTATCACGCTGCGGCTGGCGGCGTGGGCCTGATTGCTTGCCAATGGGCGCGCGCTCTTGGCGTGAACATGATTGGAACAGTGAGCACCGATGCCAAGGCCGAAGTAGCGCGCGCCAACGGCTGCACGCACGTGATCGTCACCAGCCGCGAAAACACCGTGGAGCGCGTCAAAGAGTTAACAGAAGGCAAGGGCGTGAAAGTGGTGTTCGATTCGGTAGGCAAAGACACGCTGCAAACCTCGCTCGATTGCTTGCAGCCGCGCGGTACTTTGGTGAGCAACGGCACATCATCGGGCCCCGTCGTGGTCGACACCATGCAACTGGCCGCCAAAGGATCGCTCTGGCTCACCCGCCCCGCAATGATGCATTACATCCAGCCTAGAAGCCACATGCTGGCCATGGCCGATGAGTTGTTTGGCATGGTGTTGGCGGGCAAGATTAAAAGTGAGCCAGCGCAAACTTATCGACTATCAGAGGCCAGTCATGCGCATCAGGCGTTGGAGTCAAGGAAAACCATGGGGGCAACGGTACTTATTCCCTGATTCAAGGGCATTGCTAATTGCTCAGAGCTGGGCAGATTACCCGCTATTTTGTTTGAGATCATTCAACTGATCTCGATTTAATCTGTATTGCAGTATGTAATACCATCTGCATATGGATTCCCCAAAGCCCAAAGCCGTGTTGTTTGATGCCTATGGCACGCTGTTTGATGTGTACAGCGTGAGCATGAAGGCCGAGCAACTGTTTCCTGGTCAAGGCGCGGCGCTGGCCAAGCTCTGGCGCGATAAGCAAATTGAATACTCACGGCTACTCACTACCTGCAACCACGGCGCGCACTACGAGCCGTTTTGGAGTGTGACGGAGAAGGCATTGCGATACGCTATTAAATCAATAGCATTCAGCGCAGATTCTATGCCGGGTAATGCCCGATTTGACCTAAAAAATCTCGATTCAACCGTGCAGCAGCTGATGAACCAGTATCGGCATTTGAGCGCCTACCCCGAGAACCGCGAAGTACTGGCCGAGCTCAAATCACGCGGCATCGTCACCGGCATTCTCTCCAACGGCGATCCGGCGATGCTAGAAATCGCCGTGAAATCGGCGGGGCTGCAAGAGGTGCTCAACCATGTGATCAGCGTCGACAGTATCCGCAAATACAAAACCCACCCCGATGCCTACGCGCTGGGCTCAGACGCTACTGGCCTGCAACCCAAACAAATGCTCTTCGTCAGCTCCAATGGCTGGGATGCTGTGGGTGCAGCTTGGGCGGGCTATCGCACGCTCTGGGTCAACCGCAGCAATTTACCGCCAGAAGAAATCGGCCCCACGCCTGAGCGTGTGGGGGCGAGCTTGCGGGATGTTTTTTCGTTTTTTTAAGATTCTTATATGCCACCAGTAGGAACACAGAAAGCACAGAAATTCCACAGAATTCACAGAAAAAATGCCATGCGGTTTTTCAGCTTCATTTCTTTTTCTGTGAATTCTGTGTTCCTCCCCTTCTTTGAAAGCCCACCATGACCAATCGCACCCAAAAGCACTCCCTCCAAGTCGCCTCCAATCTCTGCGACTTCATCGAACAAAAAGTCCTGCCCGCCTCTGGCCTCAAAGCCGATAAGTTTTGGAAAGGCTTCGACGCGCTCGTTCAAGACCTCGCACCCAAAAACATCGTGCTCTTGAAAGAGCGTGACCGCATACAAGTTGCGATGGACGAGTGGCACACCGCCAACCCCGGCCCAGTGGCCAGTGGCAAGCCCATGGCAGCGTATCAAAAGTTTTTGGCCAAGGCGGGTTATCTCGTGCCTGAGCCTAAGAGCGTGAAAGTCACGACCAAGCATGTTGATGCTGAGTTGGCGCAGCTAGCCGGCCCTCAGCTCGTCGTGCCGATTTTGAATGCCCGCTATGCACTCAACGCCGCCAACGCTCGCTGGGGCAGCCTATATGACGCGCTGTATGGCACGGATGCGATCAGTGAAGCGGGTGGTCTGCAAAAAGGCCCAGGCTACAACGAAGCGCGCGGCGCGGAAGTCGTGCGTCAAGGCCGCTACTTGCTCGATCAATGCGCGCCGCTCGCTAAGGGCTCACATTTTGATAGCAAACTTTATAGTATTTCTGCCGGACAACTGGTCATTTCGCTTAAAAATGGCAGCACCACCACGCTCGCCGACAAAAAGCAATTCATCGGCTACCAAGGCGCAGCGAATGCGCCCACCGCAATCCTCTTGCAGCACAACGGCCTGCACCTAGACATTCAAATCGACCGCAGCCATCGCATTGGCAGCACCGATGCAGCAGGCGTGGCTGACATCGTGATGGAGTCAGCCCTGTCCACCATTCTCGATTTGGAAGATTCTGTCGCCGTGGTCGATGCCGATGACAAAGTGTTGGCGTATAGCAATTGGCTCGGCATTTTGGATGGCACGCTCACCGAGAGTTTTGCCAAAGGCGGCGCAACGATGACGCGCGGCTTGAACAAAGATCGTGTGTATACCAATGCGAAAGCAAAAACCGGCAGTCAAGCTGCCGGGGGCAAGCCCGTGATTTTGCATGGCCGCAGCCTGCTCTTCGTGCGCAACGTCGGCCACCTCATGACCAACCCCGCAATTTTGTACACCGCCCAAGACGGTTCAGCGCAGGAAATCCCCGAAGGCATCATGGATGCTGTGATCACCGTGGCCATCTCGATGGTCGATCTGCAAAAGAAAAAATCGCATCCATATCGCAACTCGCGCACAGGCAGCGTCTATATCGTCAAACCCAAAATGCATGGCCCGAAAGAAGTAGGCTTTGCAGATGAACTCTTTGGTCGCGTGGAAAAACTCCTCGGCCTCAAGAGCAGCACCGTCAAGCTCGGCATCATGGACGAAGAGCGCCGCACCAGCGCCAACCTCAAGGCTTGCATCGCCGCAGCGAAATCCAGAGTCGCGTTTATCAACACCGGCTTCCTCGACCGCACCGGTGATGAAATGCACACCTGTATGCTCGGCGGCCCCGTCATGCGCAAAGGCGATATCAAATCATCCGCGTGGCTTGCTGCTTACGAGAAAAACAACGTGGCCACGGGCTTGGCCTGCGGCCTGCGCGGCAAAGCGCAAATCGGCAAAGGCATGTGGGCCATGCCCGATCTCATGGCGGCGATGCTCCAGCAAAAAGTCGCCCAGCCACTCTCGGGCGCCAACACCGCTTGGGTGCCCAGCCCCACGGGCGCGACCCTGCACGCGATCCATTACCACCAAGTCAATGTGCCCGCGCTGCAAAAGCAAATGGAAAAGATGGTCGCCAAGCAAGACGCAAAAAAAATGCGTCAAGATACGCTCGACAAACTCCTGCAATTCCCCATCGTCGCGAAAGCAGATTGGTCAGCTGAGGACAAACAAAAAGAACTCGACAACAACGCGCAAGGCATCTTGGGCTACGTGGTGCGCTGGGTCGATCAAGGCGTAGGCTGCTCCAAAGTGCCCGACATCAACGGAGTAGGCCTCATGGAAGACCGCGCCACGCTACGCATCAGCAGCCAACACATCGCCAACTGGCTGCACCACGGCGTAGTCACCGAGGCTCAGGTGCGCGCCACCTTCAAACGCATGGCAGCGGTGGTCGATGGTCAAAACAAAGGCGATACGCAGTACACCAATATGGCCGGCAACGAAAAAGGCGCAGCCTACCAAGCCGCCTGCGATTTAGTTTTCAAAGGCAAACAGCAGCCCAGCGGCTACACCGAGCCCCTGCTGCATGCTTGGCGGTTGAAGGTGAAGGTGGCTTGATCACCACGTTATGCCTTGAAACAAGCAATACAAATAGGTGGCCTATCATGTTCATGATGGGTCACTTTTTTTGTAGTCTCTTCTGGAGAGCGTGATGCGCCTCGCTATCCTCATTGCCAGTTCGTGCGTTCTAATCACCGCTTGCAGCACCTCCCAAGCCCCTGAGCCGCAGGCGCAGCGGTATCGGTATGAGTTGGGGATTGAGTTTTCTGCGCGGTTCTCGGGGGAGTCGGTTTCGCTGGATACGTCGCGGGGGTATGAGTTGTTGTTTCGGGATGCCAAACCTCTGCCCGATCCACCCAAGCCCAATGAATACCGCAATCCGCGCATGAGTGCGGAGTTTGGTTTGGGCAAAGATGGGCAAGAGGCTTTGTTGCGCTATCCTTTGTTGCCACTCATGGTGCGTTGCGTGAAAGATCGTTAAGTATTGATTTAATTGCTTAAAGTTTTTAATGTAAGAAATAAAATTGCTGACAAGTTAGTATTTCAGGCGATAAAAGAAAACACTGCGCCTGCAATACGGCCTACACTGTTTGGCAACTGGAGACAAGCCACCATGAACGCACCACTGCCTGAACACATCCGCAAAGCGCTAGAAACCGTCACGCTCGACGATAAATATTCGCTCGATTACGGCCGCGCTTTTATGAGTGGCACGCAGGCCTTGGTGAAGCTGCCCATGCTCCAGCGGCTGCGTGATCAGCAAAATGGCCACAACACTGCCGGCTTCATCAGCGGCTATCGCGGCTCACCACTCGGCGGCTACGACCAAGCTTTGTGGAAAGCGAAAAAGTATCTGCAAGAAAAGCATGTTGTCTTCCAGCCCGGCGTGAACGAAGAGCTGGCTGCGACTGCGATTTGGGGCACGCAGCAGCTGGGTTTCGCGCCGCCCGGTTCTAATAAATACGATGGTGTTTTTGGCATTTGGTATGGCAAAGGACCGGGCGTGGATCGTTGCTCGGATGTATTCAAGCATGCGAACATGGCGGGCACTACGCCGCTGGGCGGCGTGATCGCCGTAGCGGGCGATGATCATGTGGCCAAAAGCTCCACCGCCGCGCACCAAAGCGACCATATTTTCAAAGCCTGCGGCTTGCCGGTGTTCTTCCCCACAGATGTGCAAGACATTCTCGATCTCGGCTTGCATGCCTTTGCCATGAGCCGCTATGCGGGCGTGTGGTCGGGCATGAAAACGATTCAAGAAATCGTGGAATCGAGCATGACGGCGCAGATCGACCCAGATCGTGTGAACATCGTGATTCCCACTGATTTTGAGATGCCAAAAGGCGGCGTACACATTCGCTGGCCCGATGCGGCGCTGGAGCAAGAGCAGCGCTTGTTTGATTTCAAGTGGTATGCGGCGCTGGCCTATATTCGCGCCAATCGCTTGAATCACAACGTGATTGAAGGCAAACATGATCGCTTGGGTCTGATTGCCAGCGGCAAAGCCTACAACGATTTGCGCCAAGCGCTGATTGACTTGGGGCTGGATACTGAAGATTGCCAACGCTTAGGTATTCGTGTGCACAAAGTGGCGGTGGTGTGGCCGCTGGAGGCGCAAATCACACGCGAGTTTGCCACTGGGCTCAAAGAGATTTTGGTGATCGAAGAAAAGCGCCAAGTTATCGAATACCAGATCAAAGAAGAGCTGTACAACTGGCGCGCCGATGTGCGGCCTGTGGTGTTGGGCAAATTTGACGACACCGGCGAAGGTGGCGAGTGGAGCATGCCCAACCCGATGGCCAACACATTGCTGAGGGCCAACGCCGATCTTTCCCCCGCGCTGATTGCCAAAGCCGTAGCCGCGCGCGTGAAAAAGCTTGGCGCGGATGCCGACACACTGGCCCGCATCGAATCACGTTTGGCGATTCTTGAGGCCAAAGAAGCCTCGTTGCAAGTGATAGATTTAAAGGCCGATCGCACGCCATGGTTTTGCTCCGGCTGCCCACACAACACCTCTACCAAAGTGCCCGAAGGCTCGCGCGCCATGGCCGGCATTGGCTGCCACTACATGGCACTCTGGATGGATCGCGCCACCACCGGCTTCACGCAAATGGGTGGCGAAGGCGTGCCTTGGGTGGGCCAGCAGCCGTTCACGCATGATGCGCATATTTTTGCGAATCTAGGAGATGGCACTTACTTTCACAGCGGCCTGCTCGCGATTCGTCAAGCGATTGCTGCTGGTGTCAACATCACTTACAAAGTGCTCTACAACGATGCCGTAGCCATGACGGGCGGGCAGCAAATTGGCGAGCGACCTGAAGGCCATTCGGTCATTCAGATTGCGCATTCGCTGGTTGCAGAAGGCGTGACGAAACTCGTCGTCGTGACCGATGAGCCTGAGAAATATTCCTCCGCCAAGTTGCCTGATGGCACAGAAGTCAAGCACCGCGATTTGATGGACGACATCCAAAAAGAATTCCGCGAGATTAAAGGTACCACCGCCATCATCTACGACCAAACCTGCGCAACAGAAAAGCGCCGCCGCCGCAAGCGCGGCACTCTTGTAGACCCAGCCAAGCGCGTCATCATCAATGAGCTGGTGTGCGAGGGCTGCGGCGATTGCGGCGTGCAATCCAATTGCATGAGCGTGGAGCCGCTAGAAACCGAATTTGGCCGCAAGCGCACCATCAATCAAAGCACCTGCAACAAAGATTTTTCCTGCGTCAAAGGCTTTTGCCCCAGCTTCGTCACCGTCGAAGGCGAGTTGAAGAAGAAAGCGAAAACTGGCAAGGCCAATCCGTTTGAATTAAGCCAATTGCCAGAACCCATGTTGCCTACTATGCATGGCGCCTACGGCATCGTGGTCGCCGGCGTTGGCGGCACAGGCGTGATCACGATTGGCCAGCTGCTGGGCATGGCCGCGCATATCGAAGGCAAAGGCATCGTCACGCAAGATGCAGCAGGCCTCGCGCAAAAAGGTGGCAACACGTGGAGCCATGTGCTTCTTGCCAACCACCAATCTGAAATCGCTACCACGCGCGTAGCCACCGCCAGCGCTGATTTGATTTTGGGCTGCGACCCGATGGTGGCTGCCAGCAAAGAAACGCTGGCCCGCATGCACGCAGGCCGCACGCATGTGGCGCTCAATGCGCATGGCGCACCCACCGCGAGCTTCGTGCTAGATGGATTAAGAGGTGGCAATTGGCAAAACCCTTCTGAGCGCTGCGTCGCAGCAATTACCGAAGCCGTGGGCCCGCAAGGCGTGAGTGCCTTCAATGCCGACACCGCAGCCAGCAAGCTCATGGGCAACACGATCTACACCAATCCCATGATGCTCGGCTTCGCGTGGCAAAAAGGCTGGATTCCTCTTGAGAAGGCCTCGCTGATGCGCGCGATGGAATTGAATGCCGTGGCCATCGACAACAACAAAGCCGCCTTCGAATGGGGCCGCCGCGCCGCACACGATTGGAAGAGCGTTGAGCAACTCTTCGCCCCCGCACAAACCATTGAATTCAAAAAGCGTGATAGCTTGGCCGACATCATCGCTAAGCGCTACGAATTCCTCACCGCCTACCAAAACGCTGCGTATGCCGAAAGCTATAAAGCATTTGTAGATAAGGTCATGACGCGGGAAAAAGAAATTGGTGGCGTGAAAATTGGGGTCGGATCAGAATTCAGGACGATGACCCCACCGGAGACCAATAACAGTGATCGAAATTCTGCTCTGACCCCAATTTTCACGCCACCAATTTCTGGTGCATCCGGAGCGCATTCATCCTTGACTGAGGCCGTCGCCAAAAACCTCTTCAAGCTCATGGCCTACAAAGACGAGTACGAAGTCGCACGCCTGCACACCGACAGCGCCTTCTTGGGCAAAATCAAAACCATGTTTGAAGGCGATGTGAAGCTCAGCTACAACTTAGCCCCTCCGCTGCTTGCCAAGAAAAACAGCAAAGGAGAGTTGCAGAAAAAGCCCTACGGCGCTTGGATGCTCACCGCATTCAAACTCTTGGCCAAAATGAAAAGCCTGCGCGGCACAGCATTCGATATCTTCGGTAAAACCGAAGAGCGAAAAATGGAGCGCGCCCTGATTGAACAATACCGCAGCAGTATCGAAAAGCTATTACCCCAACTCAATACGACCAACGCCGTCACAGCACTAGAAATCACTCGCCTGCCCGAGCAGATCAAAGGGTATGGTCATGTGAAGGAGCGCAATGTGATGGCTGCGCAGGCGCGCTGGAGCCAGCTGGAGGCGCAACTACTGCAAGCCGAGTCGCTTCAGAAAGCCGCCTAAACCCGATGAGCCCGCTACGCAATCCAACAGCACTTACTCAACTGCCTTGACCATATCCTCAACCACCTTCTTCGCATCGCCAAACACCATCATGGTTTTGTCCATGTAGAAGAGCTCGTTGTCTAAGCCCGCATAGCCAGCAGCCATGGAGCGCTTGTTCACAATGATCGTGCGGGCTTTGTAGGCCTCCAAAATCGGCATGCCATAAATCACACTGCCTTTGATAAGCGCAGCGGGGTTGACCACATCGTTGGCACCCAAGATGATGGCCACATCGGCCTGCATGAATTCGCCATTGATGTCTTCCATCTCATGCACTTGGTCATACGGCACTTCGGCTTCGGCCAACAGCACGTTCATGTGGCCGGGCATGCGGCCTGCTACCGGGTGAATCGCGTATTTCACGTTCACGCCTTTGGCAGTCAGCTTGGCGGCGAGCTCTTTTACGGCATGCTGCGCGCGCGCAACAGCCAAGCCATAGCCCGGCACGATGATCACGGTCTCTGCATTGCCCAGCACGAAGGCTGCATCATCGGCGCTGCCTGATTTCACGCTGCGCTGCACACCATCGCCCACCGCCGCAGCTGATGCTGCATCGCCTCCAAAGCCACCCAAAATCACATTGAAGAAGGAGCGATTCATTGCCTTGCACATGATGTAGCTCAGAATCGCGCCGCTTGAGCCGACCAGTGAGCCGGCGATGATGAGCATCGAGTTGTTCAAGCTAAAGCCAATGCCCGCCGCCGCCCAGCCCGAGTAGCTGTTGAGCATCGACACCACCACTGGCATATCTGCGCCGCCAATCGGAATGATGATGAGCACGCCGAGCACAAAGGCTATCGCAATCGCTGCCCACAGCGCTGCATCAAGTTGCGTGACGGTGTACACGCCAATCAGCGCCACCATCGCCAAACCGAGCACGAGATTGATCATGTGCTGCCCGCTGAACTGCACAGGCGCGCCTTGGAACAAACGGAATTTGTATTTGCCCGAGAGCTTGCCAAACGCAATCACCGAGCCGCTGAATGTGACCGCGCCAATCACTGCGCCCAATGCCAACTCCACGCGATTGCCCATCGGAATCGCGCCGCCTTTGGTCGTGATCGAAAACGCCCAAGGCTCAATCGCCGTGGCCGCCGCGATGAACACTGCCGCCAGGCCAATCATGCTGTGCATAAAAGCCACCAGCTCCGGCATCTTGGTCATCTCTACCTTTTGAGCCATGTAAGCGCCAAGGCCACCACCCACCACTAAGCCGAGCAATACCCAAGCCATGCCCTGCGCCTTGCCGCCAGAGAGTTGAACGATCAACGCAGCAGTCGTGAGCGCAGCAATTGCCATGCCTGCCATGCCAAAAATATTTCCCCGAATCGAGGTCGTGGGATGACTCAAACCTTTCAAGGCTTGAATGAAACAGATAGAAGCTACTAGGTAAAGTAGCGTAACGACGTTCATGCTCATTTTTGATTTACTCCATCTGGAAATCCACCCCGATCGGAGCGCTTAAGCTTCTCAGCCCAGAATATCTTTGCGACCAACATAACAAACGCCGCCAGCCCACCAGCTAGTGCCTGGTGACTTACCATTCCTCCATAATTTAATAGACCCGCAACAACTGCAACCAGAATGAGGCCAATACCCAACAGCAGTTTTTCAGATTCAGTCGTCACTTCACTATTCTCGCGCTGAGAGACCACTACGCTGTAGGTGTAGTAAATACACCAAGATGCACCAAAACCAGCCCAATAATGGTCAATCAGGCTAAAGAATCCAAGCAACCCCATTACTAAGGCGAGTAGTAGAAAGCAAACAGCTAGCAACCATTTTTCTGAGTTTGTGAGCCTCATTGCTTCTTCTCCTTCTTCTTGAACATCTCCAGCATCCGGCGCGTGACTAAAAACCCGCCGAACACATTGACCGCAGCCAATGCCACAGCAAGCACGCCGAGCGCTTTCGCCATGCCGCCTTCTGTCAGAGCGGCAGCCAGCATCGCGCCAACGATCACGATGGCAGAGATCGCATTCGTCACGGCCATGAGCGGCGTGTGCAGCGCAGGCGTGACGGTCCACACGACGTGATAGCCCACGTAGATGGCGAGCACGAAGATGATGAGATTGAGGATGGTGGGGGAGACAATGTCCATGATGTTGGTGTTTTCCAAGGAGCAAAATTTAGGATTTAAGAAAGGGCGTTAACCAGAGTTTGCACCACACGCGAATGCACTTGTGCATTCAGCTTGCCGCGTGATGAACGCATGATATTTTCGTTGGCGGTGAACAATTTGAGCGGGCGGATATAGCTTTGTATTTGCAAGCCCGCGCCCGTGACTTCATCGGCTTGTACGGCAATTGCTGTGGCATCGCCGAACGCTTGGCTGGTGATTTGGCAAAGCAACCAATCGCCACGCCCCGCTTCCGACAAGATCAACGCAGGGCGCAATTTGCTGCTGCTCAAATCGGAAAACGGGAAAGCCACGGTGATCACTTGGCCTCGTTCAAATGTGCCCATGCGGCATCCTCCACGGGCGTTGACCAATCTTTCGCAAGTGCGGCTTGACTCAAGAGCGCGCCAGACGGCGAATCGCTCTCGACAGTGATCGGCTGGGTGAACAGCACAAATACTTTCGTGGGCTGCGTCACTTGCGGCGCAGGCTCAGAAAAACCAATGCGCCCGCCAGGTTGCAACACAGCTTCAATCGCGTTCAGCATCATGTTCTCCTATGAATAGTGCCATTTTGCGTCATCAAGCAAGCCGCAACAATGTCGTCTTCCATATCGATCTTCAAGCTCGAAGCAGGCTCACCTTTTGCCGCAGGCGGCGTAATGAGCTTGAGAAAATCGAGCACGTTGCGTGCATAGAGTGCAGATGAATCCGCAGCCACCAAAGCAGGCAGATTCGTCTCGCCAATGATCGTCACGCCGTGTTTGACTACGGTTTTGTCAGCTTCAGAAATCGGGCAGTTGCCGCCCACACCACCGTCGTTACGCTTTGCACCTTTGCCCGCTGCGATATCGACAATCACCGAACCGGGCTTCATGGCTTTGACCATGTCTTCGGTGATGAGCGTGGGCGCAGCGCGACCGGGGATTAGGGCGGTGGAAATCACCACATCAGCGGCAGCCACTTTTTTGGCGACTTCGATTTTTTGCCGATCCATCCAGCTTTGCGGCATGGGCTTGGCATAGCCGCCCACGCCAACTGCGGCTTCGCGTTCTTCATCAGTTTCATACGGCACGTCGATGAACTTGCCGCCGAGTGATTCGACTTGCTCTTTCACGCTGGGGCGTACGTCAGACGCTTCAATCACTGCGCCCAAGCGCTTGGCGGTGGCAATTGCTTGCAAGCCTGCCACGCCCACACCGATGATGACCACACGCGCGGCTTTGATGGTGCCCGCGGCGGTCATCAGCATGGGGAACAAGCGGCCATAGGCATTAGCGGCCATCATCACGGCTTTGTAGCCGGCAATATTGGCTTGGCTGGAGAGCACATCCATGCTCTGCGCGCGCGTGGTGCGCGGCGCGGCTTCGAGTGCAAACCCGGTCACACCTGCGGTTGCCAAGCGTTGCAAGCCTTCTTGATTGAAGGGCTCTAGCATGCCCACCAGTGTGGAGCCACTTTTGAGATGAGGCACTTCAGCGCCAGAGGGCGCACGCACTTTGAGCACCAGCTCACAGCCATACGCGCCTGCGGCATCCGTGATGGAGCAACCCACGGCTTCGTAAGCACTGTCGATGCAGCTTGCCGCTGCACCCGCGCCCGCTTGCACATGGATGCTATGACCTTGGGCAATGAGTTTTTTGGCAGTCTCAGGGGTGACGGCCACTCGTGTTTCACCCGGCAGAATTTCTGCGGGAACGCCTATGCGCATGTGCGTCTCCTCAATCTTTGAAAGTGTAAGTTTGAACTGAACGCCAGCTTACACGAGAACGCGCCGATTTGTGAATTTTTGGCCTAGAGTGTTTAGACGAATTGCGCATAAGCAAGTTGTGCTTGCGCATAATGTGAGGGTGCCTCTGAACAAGTTCTATCGGGCGGATCAGATATGTCCTTGGGCAGTCTGCTTTGTTGAAAATCCTCGCTTTAGCACCGCTAAAGCTGCATTTTTCGCCTAGCATCCCATCCCAAATCCATACCTGCTCCATCCCGACAACTTATTCAGAGGCACCCCCCATGAATTCAACAGAGCGTTTCAAGCCCAACGTCACCGTGGCCGCCATCATTGAGCAGGACGGCAAATTCCTCTTAGTCGAAGAGATCACACCAGAAGGCTTAAAGCTCAACAACCCTGCTGGGCATTTGGACGAAGGCGAGAGTTTGGTGCAGGCCTGCATCCGGGAAACTTTAGAAGAAACCGCGCGACATTTCACGCCGACACATTTGCTGGGCATGTACATGAGTCGCTTTCAACGCCCCACAACGCTGGAAGACATCACCTACCTGCGCTTTGCGTTTTGCGGCTCGGTAGGCGAGCAAGTGGCTGGACAAGCGCTGGACGCACCGATTGTGCGCACCCTGTGGCTCAGCCCCGATGAGATTCGCGCTAGCAGCGCGCAGCACCGCAGTCCTTTGCTGCTGCGCTGCTTGGAGGATTATTTGGCGGGGCAGCGCATGCCGCTCACGAGCATTCACACCGATCCAAGCGTTTTGCGCAGTTAAACAAGCCTCCCCCAAAAAAAACGGCCACACGAGGTGGCCGGGGAAGCCTTTTGCTGTCACGCATCAAGGCACCCGCTCAGGGAGGAAAAGCGGGGAGCGCCGTAGCGCCCACACGTAATTTAACAAAGTCACCGTTTGTGAACAAGATCGTATACACACCTGTGTTGCGTTTTTCCTACGAAATAAATGGTCTATGATGAGGAGAATGAGGTGCAAAGTCACGCATGCGACTATAAATTTGCTTGAATTGCAGCAATTCGCAATGTCCATGTATTGACTAACTTGACTTCTGCTGCTGTCCAGCCCGCACACACGCACGGCTTGGAATCATCCGGCCTTGCAGCACAATAGCGCCATGATCACGCCCAGCTTCCCCCACGCTCGCCCGCGCCGCCTACGCCGCGATGCCTTCACACGCAACCTCGTGCGCGAGCATGCCCTCAGCGCGCATGATTTGATCTACCCGGTGTTCATCTTGGATGGCAGCGGCCAGCGCCAAGCCGTGGCCTCCATGCCCGGCGTGGAGCGCTTGAGTGTGGATTTGCTACTGCCTGTGGCGCAAGAATGCATGAAGCTGGGTATCCCGGCGCTCGCGCTGTTCCCCGTGATCGACACCGCGCTCAAAACACCTGATGGAAAAGAAGCATGGAATGCCAAGGGCCTCGTGCCGCGCGCTGTTCGTGAGTTAAAAAAGCATTTCCCTGATCTGGGCGTGATGACCGATGTGGCACTCGACCCCTTCACCACGCATGGGCAAGACGGCGTGATTGACGACACCGGCTACATCCTGAACGACGAAACCGTTGCCTTGCTACAAAAGCAAGCCCTCACGCAAGCCGAAGCTGGCGTGGATATTGTGGCACCCAGCGACATGATGGATGGGCGCATTGGAGCGATTCGGGCAGCGCTAGAGAAAAATGGCCACATTCACACCCGCATCATGGCCTACAGCGCCAAATACGCCAGCAGCTTCTATGGCCCTTTCCGCGATGCAGTGGGCAGCTCTGGCAACCTCGGCAAATCGAATAAAAAAGTCTATCAAATGGACCCCGGCAACAGCGATGAGGCGTTGCGCGAAGTGGCACTCGACATTGCCGAGGGCGCCGACATGGTGATGGTCAAGCCCGGTATGCCGTATTTAGACATCGTGCGCCGCGTAAAAGATGAATTCAAAGTGCCCACCTTTGCCTATCAAGTCAGCGGCGAATACGCGATGCTCAAAGCTGCCGCGCAAAACGGCTGGCTCGACCATGATGCGGTGATGATGGAGAGTTTGCTGGCCTTCAAGCGCGCGGGTGCCGATGGTGTGCTCACGTATTTCGCAGTGCATGCGGCTCGCATGCTGCGACATGAGCGATAGTTGGATGCTATGAAATTTATAGCAAACTAGATAGAATATATAACGGGTATTAGCCATTTTCATGTACTGCGCTTTCGGATCCTCAACGTATTCACCGCCAGCGGCGTTCGCCTGTCGGGCAATCCACTGTGTGTGATCGAAGACGGCAGCGGCCTC
>JAYVJQ010000351.1:0-9147 GCA_043769055.1 Allobrachymonas sp. | reverse complement strand
CTCTCCGTTGGCATCGTATTGAAAGGCGGTGGTCTGCTGGCTGGGATTCGTGCCGCCTTTGATGGCTTCGACGCGGTTTAAGCTGTTGATCACGCGCTGACTGGACAGGGCGATTTGGTTGCTGGCATCTTTGATCTGCTCCGAGACTCGGTTGCCCATGCCGTCTAAGGTGTAGGTGACTTGGTTGCCTCGGTTGTCTGATGCGGCAATCAGGCGCTGGGCTGCGTCATACGTGTAGCTGATGTCGTGGCCATTGGGCAGCGTGGCGCTGGCGATTTGGCCGCTGAGGCGGTAGGTGTAGAGGGTGGCTTGCTGCTGCGCTGCGGGGAGATTACTACCTCGTGTGATGCGGGTGGCGCGGCCTCTGGGGTCGTATTGGTAGCTGGTCACCAAGCCATTGGGGGCGGTCTCAGTGAGCATGCGGCCTGCGCCGTCATACGTGCTGGTGCTTGCATGCCCGAGCGGGTTGGTGCTGCTGGCGCGATTGCCTTGCGCGTCGTAGGTAAATGTCCACACTTGGCCGCGCGGGTCGGTCATGGCGGTCATTTGGCTGTTGGCGTTGTGGGTGTAGCTCCAAGTTCGCACTTGGCCTGTGCTGCTGGCCGTGCTGGTATCCGTCTCGGTTTGGGTGAGCAGGTTGCCTAAGTTGTCGTAGGTATAAGCCGTCGTCTTGCCCTGCTCAATGGTTTGAGCAGGCAATCTGAATGTGGGATGCCAAGTGGTTTGCGTGGTCTGCGCCTCAGGGCGGCCTGCGGCTCGGGTCTCTGAGGTTTTGAGGCGACGGGTGGTGTCCCACTGGTAGGCGGTGGTGAAACCGAGGAAGTCGGTTTCCAAGCTGGGCAGGGTGCTACCGGCGAGGAAGGAGCGGCTGGCGAAGTTGCTATCTATCGGGGTGGATTGGTTCAAGACGCGCACATTGCCATCGCCCCCTTGGAACATGATGGAGCGTGGGTTGCCCAGTGGGTCGGTGACTTGCACGCTGGACTGGAAGACGGCGGGATTGGGCGCGGCGGCGCTGAGCAGGCCGCTTGCCGGAATGGCGCTTGCTGCATCGCTGGTGGGGTAGCTGAGCAAATAATTTTGCACACCGCCTGCATATTGCGTGCCGGTGGCGCGGCCCGTTGCGTCGTAGGTAAACGTGGCTTTGCGGGTGTTGTTCTCATCGACGATGCCGGTGAGGGCTTGGGGCTGGCTGGGCAGCTCGTAGAGGTAACTGATGAAAGAATTACCGTGTAAGTCCACGCGGATATTGCGTAGCTCGCTATCGTATTCATAGCTAATCAGGCCACCATCGGGCTGGATGATTTGCGCCAGCAGGCCGCTCGTGTTGTACGCCAACTGTAAGCTGCGACCAAATTGGTTGGTGACTGTACTGAGCTGGCCTGCGGCGTTGTATGCGAGGTGAGTTGTCCAGCCGTTGCGCTGGCTGATTTGGCTGGCACCGATAGGCGCAAGCGTATTCGTGGCGTTTGCTTGGAAGCTCAAGCCTGTGAGCAGCGGGAAGGCAATGGTCTCATCGCTTTCTGCGCGGTTGAGCGTGAATTGGCTGGCGCTTTGCTGCAAGCTGCTGCCCGCTTGGATGGGCAAGGCGCTGACCCAGGCGCTGGCGGTGTTGCTTCGGCTGAAGCTGATCGCATGGCCTTCGCCCCAATGAGCCGTGGCTGAGAGGCCGTTTCCGGTCAGACGCAGTTGCACGGCATGGCTATGGCTCCAGTGGCTGCCCAGGCCAGCGGAGGCGCTGGCGCCATTGCTGCGGTAGTGGCGAGCAAACGACAGGGGGTGAGTGCCGGAGTCGGTGAAGTCGGTCTCAGATTGGGTTTTAACGGCGGAGGCAGGCTCAATGGGGTTGCCTTGGCGGGCTTCACAAATTGGCGGGTTGGGCAGCAGGTTGATGCGTTGCTCAGCGGTGTTGGTGCAACCAGTGCAAGTTGCCGTGATGAGGGCTTGACCGTTGGTGGTTTGATTGCTGAGCAGTTGGCGCGGCGGGGTGTAGATGAAGCTGACTTGGCCTGCGGCATTGGTGGTACCAGACAAGCTGCTGACTGCGCCTTCGCCGCTGACGCTGATGCTCACGGCAACGCCGACTACTGGTACACCATCATTCTTAACAGTTGCAGTTTGTGGCAAGTCTGGGCCAGCTAAGAGGTAGTGCGTGGTATTGCGACCGGCAAGTGTAATGGTGGGATACGTTGGTCTATTCTGTTTGGTAAGATAAATAAATCCTCCCGCATATGATCGACCAAATCGAGTGTCGTACACATAGCTATATACACACTGCGCAATTCTCTGTGGTGGGTCAGCAGGTAAACAAGCATGAGGCGGGTATCCCTCGCCCGTAAATGAGAACGAGACCAGTTGTTGTGTTTCACAAGGCCCGCATGGCTTGTAAGCTGTTAATGAGGCGGTTAAAGTTCTTTGCCATTGGGCAAGAACTGCAGCAAGATTTTCGCCACAAACGCGGCGAGTGTCTACAAGTGGTTCAATCTGACCTGTTTCATAACCTGCATTCCAGCACTCTTCCGCGTATGCGTTTTTGATCGGCAGAAGTGACAAAAGAAGAAGTGCACCGATGGAGAAAATGCGCTTGAATCGAAGCAACCTGAAGGCTGAGTCTTTGATTTTCGTATTCATACTATTTTGATTGCAGCAAAGATTTTGAATTTTACGTAAAAGTTGATACATCTATATCGTACTTAGACATAAGCGATTTTATTAAAAATACCCTTCCTTCTTACGCTTTTCCATTGAAGCTTCAGAAGTTTTATCGTCCATCCTTGTTGCGCCGCGCTCAGAGATTTCTGCGGTTAAGGTTTCCAACACGATGTCGTGGGCGTTGGCTGCTAGGCTGGCCACGGGGGCGGTGCAGGTGATGTCGCCCACCGTGCGAAAGCGCACATCGCGCTCTACTATGGCTTCACCATCCTTCGCAGGCGTGAGTGGCGTGATGGGCACGAGCAGGCCACGGCGCTCGACTGTCTCGCGTTTGTGGGTGTAGTAGATGCTGGGAAGAGCAATGTTTTCACGGGCTATGTATTGCCACACATCCAGCTCTGTCCAGTTACTAATCGGGAACACGCGGAAATGCTCGCCGCTTTGGATCTTGGTGTTGAACAAGCTCCACAGCTCGGGGCGCTGGGCTTTGGGTTGCCATTGGCCGAAGCTATCTCGGTGGGAGAAGATGCGCTCTTTGGCGCGGGCTTTTTCTTCATCACGGCGTGCGCCACCGATCAATGCATCGAATTGGAATTCTTCGATTGCCTCTAACAGCGTGACGGATTGGTGTACGTTGCGTGATTCATCGGGGCGGGCGAGGCGTACCGTGCCGCGTTTCATGGAGTCTTCCACGCTGCGCACGATGAGCTTGGCGCCCAGCTCCGCAGCTCTTTTGTCTCTGAAATCGCAGACTTCTTGGTAGTTGTGCCCTGTGTCGATCATGAGCAGCGGGTAGGGCAGCTTGCCGCTACCGGAGGGGCTCGTCTTGCCTCCGAAAGCTTTTTCTGCACACTTGAGCAGCACAGCAGAATCTTTGCCGCCAGAGAAGAGCAGGGTGGGCTTTTCAAAGCTGGCGGCCACTTCGCGCAGGATGAAGATGGCTTCTTCTTCCAAGGCGTTGAGATGCTGGTTGGAGAGGTTTTGCAGCAATTTGGGTTCGACTCTGGCGTTCATGTCATGATTTCAATTTAAGAATAAAAGAAACACAGAATTCACAAAAATTACACAGAAAGCACAGAAGTTAATTCCGTTTTTTAGAACAACTGTCTTGGTTTATTTTCTGTGTCTTCTGCGTAATTTCTGTGCTTTCTGTGTTCCGTATTTATCTTGTGTATTCAAGCCGCAACCACATGCAGCCCGCATTCCTTGGCCGATTCGTTTTCCCACCACCAGCGGCCTGAGCGGAAATCTTCGCCCAGAGTCACAGCGCGGGTACAAGGCTCGCAGCCGATGCTGGGGTAGAACTGGTCGTGCAACTTGTTGTAAGGCACGGCATTGGTTTTCACGTAATGCCACACATCGCCAAGCATCCAATCGTGCAGTGGGTTGATCTTGATGGGGGTGGCGCTGTCGTCGATGGCATGCACTGTTGCGCGGGCATCGGATTGCTCTTTGCGCAGGCCGGTGATCCAAGCGCGTTTACCGTCTAAGGCTAATGCCAAAGGCTGCATCTTGCGGATATCGCAGCATTGCTTGCGCAGGGCGATGCTGGTGCGCATGGCATCTTTGCCGTGCTCGGTTTCAAATGCTGCAGCGGTTTGCGCATCTGGCTCGTGAATGCGAATCGTGCGCTGGCTGCCGAATTGTTTTTGTACGGTATGCAGCAGCTCCAGCGTTTGAACATGCAGCTTGCCCGTTTGCAGCACGAAGACTTCGCTTTTTACGCCGAGCGTGTGCAGCAGATGCGTGATCACCATATCCTCCACGCCAAGGCTGCTGGCTTGGGTCAGGGGTTGATACAGCTCACCTGTTTGGCGCAGCAAGTTCTGAGCCGATGCGAGTTTGCGATCAAACTCGCAGCTGGGCTTGGTATAGAGATCGAACGCACTCATGCAAGTTGCCCAGTTTTAAATGCAGGTTCGTTGGCCACATCGCCTTGATAAAAAATTTTGTAATGCGCGAGCAGCTTTTTGCCATGCTCTAGACTTTGATCCTCGCGCAGCACGGCGCTGGTAAAGCCGCTGCGCTGCATTTGCACGAGTTGGTCAATCAACACATCGCCTGTGGCGCGAATATCGCCTTTGAAACCTAAACGCTTGCGCAGTTGCACCGCTTGGCTGAACGCCCGGCCATCGGTGAAAGCGGGGAAATGTAACTCCACGACCTCTGCGTGAGCTAACTCTGCGCTTTGAGCAGCTACATCGCTGTCATTGGCAATTTTTAAGACATTTAGAGTGGTAGCCGGCGTATGATCTGCGCTGAGTGCTATCAATTCAATAGTATTAGACATCTCTTCTCCCTTCAAGCCGTAGCTTCTTCTTTGTGCCGCACGCTGTTGGCAGCCGCCTTGAAAGGCTCTGCGCCCACACGCTTCAAGGTGTCGATGAACAGCTCAAACTTTTCGCCACGTGGCTCGCGCAGATCTTTGTAGGCAGTGAGCACGGCTTCAATCGCATCAGGCACTTGTTCTGATGAAAACGAAGGCCCAACCACTTTGCCTGCCACCGATGCGCCACTGATCTTGCTGCCATCCGAGCCGCCCAGCGTGATCTGATACCACTCTTGGCCATCTTTATCGACACCCAAGATGCCAATGTGACCACTGTGGTGATGGCCGCAGGAGTTGATGCAGCCGCTCATGTGCAAGTCAATATCGCCCAAGTCTTCCAGCTCGTCTAAATCTTGGTAGCGCTCGGTGAGTTCCTGTGCAATCGGCAGGCTGCGGGCATTGGCCAAATCGCAGAAGTCGCCACCGGGGCAGGCGATCATGTCGGTGAGCAGGCCGATATTGCTCGAAGCAAAGCCAGCCTTCTTCGCCGCGCGCCAGAGTTCGGGCAGCGCATCGCAGCTCACCCAAGGCAGCAGCAGATTTTGATCGTGCGTGATGCGCAGTTCGCTGCGCGAGAATTGATCGGCCAAATCAGCGGCGGCATTCATTTGCTCAGGCGTTACATCGCCGGGCGATTGGCCCACGCGCTTGCATGAGAGCGTGACGGCGCGCAGCTGCGGATTCTTGTGCGCAGCCACGTTGCGGGTGAGCCAGCGGGTGAAGGCCACATCATCATGCGCAGCGACCGCGAGAATACGATTGACCTTGTCTGCTACGAAATCAGTAGCACTCTGCGCATATTCTATGCCGGCTGATGGCTCAAAATGCTTTGAAGCACGGTCTAGCTCTGCTTGTGTGATGGTGTGCGGTGCGCCATCGTCATTGACGATGCGCGCGTATTCAGCTTCCACTTGATCAATGTAATTCTGCCCTTCGGCTTTGACCAAAATTTTGATGCGGGCTTTGTATTTGTTATCGCGGCGGCCAAACAGGTTGTACACGCGCACGATGGCTTCGAGATAGCTCAGGATTTGATTCCAAGGCAAAAATTCGCGGATCACGGTGGCAATCACTGGCGTGCGACCCATGCCGCCACCCACCAGCACTTTGAAGCCTAGGTCGCCGCGAGCTATTGCCTGTGTGGCATCGTCCTCCCCCGCTTTGACCAGTTGCAGGCCCACATCGTGCCAATAAGTGGCGGCGCGGTCTTCTTCCGCTCCCGTGACAGCAATCTTAAATTTACGCGGCAAAAAGGCGAACTCGGGGTGCAGCGTGCTCCACTGACGCAAGATTTCGCAAAACGGGCGCGGGTCGGCAATCTCATCCACTGCGATGCCTGCGAGCGCATCGCTGGTGATGTTGCGAATGCAATTGCCACTGGTTTGAATGCCATGCATATTCACGCTGGCGAGCAAATCCATCACGTCGGCTGATTTTTCAATCGGAATCCAGTTGTATTGAATGTTTTGCCGCGTGGTGAAGTGGCCATAGCCCGTTTTCAACTCGATCCCTTTGCCACTTAAGCGAGCTTGGCCAGTAACGGCAGCTTGCAGCACTTCCGGCGAAGGTTGATCGAACTCGCTGGCAATGCGCGAGAGCACGCGTAACTGATCGCTGCTCACCACGCCATAAGGCACGGCCACGCGCAGCATCGGCGCATAGCGTTGCACATACCAGCCGTTTTGCAGGCGCAGCGGGCGAAATTCTTCTTCGCTCAAGCGGCCATCTAAGCGGCGCTCTAGCTGATCGCGGTATTGCGCAGCGCGCAGCTTCACAAAGTTTTTGTCGAAATTGTTGTACTGATACATAAAAATTGTTCACAAAAAAGTTTCGGTCGCTTCGCTCCCACGATACTTTTTCGTGGAAAGTGCAAAAAAGCTAGGGGCGGCCCGTCGCTTTTTTGAAGGCTTAAAGACAACGTATTTCATATCGCCAGCAACTTCACACCAGCAAAAGCTAGCAGCACCGACAGCACCGCGCGAATCGCGCGATCTGGCACATGCGAGCCCAGCTTGGTGCCCAGCCAAATTCCGGGCAGCGAGCCTGCCAAGAGCTTGGCCAACAGCGACCAATCGACCGAGCCAATGCTTGCATGGCCCAAGCCTGCCACCAGTGTGAGCGGCACGGCATAAGCCACATCAGCCGCCACGATGCGATTCAAAGGAAGTGCAGGGTAGAGCAGCATCAGCGCCGTCACGCCAATTGCGCCCGCACCCACCGAGGTGAGGCTCACCAGCACGCCAATCAGCGCGCCAAAGATGATGGGCAGCGCTGGGTGGCGCGGCTGTGTGGCATGGGCGAGTTCTTCTTCGGTGAGTTCGCGGGCCTGAGGCGTATTCGCGCCCTTGATGGCTTTATAAAGCGTGGCAGCCGCAGTCAGCAGCAGCGCCACGCCCAGCGTGCTGGTCACCAGCTTTTGCATCGCCTCGTTCGCCGCGCCCACATAGTGCAGCGCACCCACGGTGAGCAGCGCAGCGGGAATCGAGCCGAGGCTGAGTGTGCCCACAATCTTCCAATCAATGCGGCGCGCAAGCGTGAGGTTCACCGTGCCGCCCAGCTTGGTAAATGCCGCAAACAGTAAATCCGTGCCCACAGCCAGAATCGGCTTGATGCCAAAGCCAAAGATCAGCAATGGTGTCATCAGCGAGCCCCCGCCCACACCCGTGAGGCCCACAACGAAGCCCACAAAGAAGCCAGAGAAAATAAAAGCAAGATCAGTCATGGGTGCGTACTGTGCCGCAAGCCCTCATGAATCCAAACTACTTTTTTGTTGGTGGCTTATGCTTATTTGCTTATGCGTTTGCTGATATATGAGCTGTTTTGTGCGCTTAACCGCTGAGCACCAGCGTGCAAAACCACGCACCCAACACTATACGAATCGATACTATCAATTCAATAGCATTCCGCGCAGATTTCATCCCGGCTAACTGCCAAAAAAGCAACAAAATCCGCAATAAAAATCACTTCGCCAGCAGTGCATTCACGGGATTCAAATCTTCTGCTTTCAAAGTGCCATTGGCTTGACGCAAACGCAGGCCGCCGACCAAAACGTCGTAGCGGGCTTTGGCCAGATCGCGTTTGGTTTGGAAGAGTTGGGATTGGCTGTTGAGAACGTCGATGTTGATGCGCACACCGACTTGGTAGCCGAGTTTGTTGGCATCCAGCGCGCTTTGACTGCTGGCCTCAGCCGCTTCAAGAGCTTTGACCTGGCCTTGGCCGGAAAGCACGCCGAAATAGGCGGTGCGGGTGGCTTGGGCGATGCTGCGCTTGGCGGCCTCTAAATCGCTCTTGGCTTTGTCTTCGAGCTGCAAAGTTTCTTTGATGCGATTTTGCGTGGCATAGCCGGCAAACAAAGGCAGGTTGAAGGCCAGGCCGAGGGTGGCGTTGTTGGTGCGGCTGTTCAGGCCGGAATTGGACGAGCCATTGTTGTTTTGCGTGATGTTGTAGGACAGTGTGGCATCCAAGGTGGGCTTGTGGCCAGCTTGGGCTTTTTCTGTTTCTAATTTGGCCACATCAAGTGTGATTTGCGCGGCTTTGAGGTTGGGGTGCAGCTCCTCTGATTGCGTGACCCACAGGTTCACATCGGCAGGCAGCAGATCGGGCAGCTTAGAGGGCAGGGCCAGTACTTTGGGCGCGCTGCCGGGCTTGCCCACCAATTGATCGAGCGCAATACGCTTGACGCGCAAATCATTCTCAGCGGCGATTTCTTGGGCAATCACCAAATCAAAGCGAGCTTGGGCTTCGCGCGTATCGGTGATGGTGGAGGTGCCGACTTCAAAGTTGCGTTTGGCTGCAGCCAACTGCTCGGCCACGGCGGTTTTTTGGGCTTTGACGAAGGTCAGGCTGTCTTGACTGGCCAACACATCAAAGTAGGCTTGGCTCACACGCACGATCAAATCTTGCTCAGCGAGTTGCAAAGCCGATTTGGCCTGCGTGGCTTGCAGCTCGCCTTGCGCAGCGGTGGCGCGGTTGGCGGGGCGATATAGGGGCTGATTGGCGCTGAGCGTGGCACCGCGTGTGCCGAAGTTGCGGTCGGTTTTGGGATTGTTGTTTTCAAAATCGCTGCGGCTGATGTTGGCGCTTAAATTGGCGGTGGGCCACAGACCGGCTTGGGCCTGCTCTGCACGGGCCAAATTGGCCTCGTATTGCGATTTGGCGGCTTGGTA
>JAYVJQ010000350.1:0-2973 GCA_043769055.1 Allobrachymonas sp. | reverse complement strand
GATGGTTTGGATGAAGTGCGCAGGCACGACTTTGCCGTCTGCTGCGCGGCGCTGGCCGGTTTCCATTTCGTGGCTCACGAGCACGCGAACGGTGGTTTTATCGCCCGCGAGTTGGGCACGGATTCTCATTGGATCAGACATGGTGTATCTCCTTAAATATCAAACTTGCTGAGCATCAGCCGCCACAGCCGCCAAGAGTGACCTTGACTTCTTTTTGAGCGTACAAAAACTTGTCGCCAGCTTTCGCCACGGCATACACGTTGCTCGATTGCCCCATCTTGATGTTGGTCGCAAAGCTCGCATCGGTGCCAGGGATCACGTCAAACACAGCGCTCACGGCGCTCGGGTTTTTCTCCACAAGCAGCGCAATTTGTGTCACAGCCGGGTTGGTAGAAGCAACACCAATGCGCACGACGTTGCCGTTTTCGGCAATTTCGGGCGCGGTGAGTTGCACATCAGCGCTGAGCGTTGCAGCGCTCGTGCCGCCCATGGCTTTCACGGCATCGGCCAAGCTCTTGGTGTCAAAAGCGGCTTTGTTCCAGCCAGCAGCTTGGGCAAAGCTCGCGGCGGGCAGCCAGCATGCGCCGGCTGCGAGCGCGATCACGGCAGCGCCTTTTTGGTTTAAGTCACGACGTTTCATGGGTTGCTTAGCTCCTGTTAAGTGAAAAGTGAATGAAGGGATTGTAAAAGTCTCAGAGGTTTTGCGCATCCGCTATTGCCCTAACGGCTGCGAAGCATGTATGGAGGACGCGGTAAGTGGGTTGGTTGCGATCAATTCGTCATATGCACATGCCAAATTCTTACCATTTAGCCGATCCATGCACTCATTTTTGCCCGCCTTGCACCAGCCATTGCGCCACCCGCGCCGCTTCCGCCTCGCTGATGCTCTGCGCTGGCATGGGAATTTGTCCATACACGCCCTGCCCGCCAGCCTTGATTTTCCCGGCAAGGTAGGCTTGCGCATCGGCGCGTTTGCCTTGTTTGGCGACGATCTCTTTGAAGCTCGGGCCAACGAGCTTGTTGTCCATACCATGGCAGGCGATGCAAGCGTATTTTTGGAGCGTGGGCATGACGTCGGCGGATTTGAGCGAGGCCGCTGCGCTTGAACTGGCTGGCGCTGTTACTGGAGCTGTGACTTGCGTTGTTGCCGGTGTGGACACTGGAGCTGGAGCAGTTGAGGCAACTGTAGCCGCTCCTGAATTCGTAGCACCCAGCGCAGATTCTTTGCCGGTGAGCGTTTGATTTGTCTTCAAAACCTGTGCGGAAGTTGAAACGATGGAAGGCTTGGTGGTATCCGCACCCCGCATGCCGCCAAACTCGCGCGATTGCTCCGCCAAATTGCCATGCGCATCGCGCGCATGCGCCGGCAGGAAGCTCGCCACCTTCGGATCGGCCTTGCAATTTTTCATGCAAGTCGTGCCCTGCACATCGGGCTTGGCCGTGCCGCCGAGCTCCTTCTTCGCTCCACTTTCTGGCCACATCGCATGCGCCGTGGTTTTGCCATCACGGTTAGGAAGGCGCTTTTGTACCTCGCGAATATTTTGATCGTTGAGCGTGAAGTCTGCCGGCACGATGTTCCCAAGATTCAGCATGTAAGCCGTCACGGCATAGACCTCATCGCTCGAGAGCGATTTTGGTGCCGTCCAAGGCATCGCGCGGTTGACGTAATCCCAAAGCGTGGAAAGGCTGGAGAGCTTCATGAGCGTCGTGCGCTGCGGCGTGTTCGCACCGGGCAGCAGCGATGCGACGCGGCCAGCTTCCATGTCTTTCGCAGTGGTGTTGCCCGCAATCGGTGTAAACACTTCATTGCTTTCACCAAAGCTGCCATGGCAGCCCGCGCATTGCGCCTCCCAAATCTTCTCGCCTTGGATCACGGAGCCTTTGCCAGTGGGCAAACCTTTGAAATCGGGGCGAACGTCAATATCCCAAGCTTTGACTTCGGCTTGGGTGGCTGGTCTGCCGATGCCTTGGAAATTGGTTTGCGCTTGTGCGCTGGTATAGAGCAGTGGTGCGATCCAAACAATAGAACGCAAAAGACGCAAAAAATTCGCAAAAGACGCAAAAGAAAAGGCAGCAGTCAATTGGGGAATTTTTGCGTCTTTTGCGTTTATTTTGCGCATTTTGCGTTCTCTTTTTCGAGAGACTAAAACTTCAAGACAGCTGAACATTTTTCACCTCACCGCTTTCTTCGATCAGCCAAGTCTGAATCGCATTGTTGTGATACACGCTCCGCGATCCGCGCACTTTGCGAAGCTCAGAATAGGTCGGCTGAATATGTCCTGTCTCGTCCGTGGCGCGGCTCATGATGAGGGCGGGTTTGCCGTCCCAATTCCACGGCACTGTAAACCGAGTCAAGCATTTAGACAGCACCGGCGTTTGCATCCGCGCAGGCTGCCAATTTCGCCCGCCATCCACGCTCACATCCACCTTGCGCACCTTGCCGCGCCCGCTCCATGCCAGACCCGTGATTTGATGCGTGCCTTTATCGAGCAACACCTGCCCGCCGCTGGGGCCCGTGATCACAGACTTAACTTCTTGAATGCTCGAATACTGCCGATGCGTGCCATCGGGCAGCAGATCAACATAGTGCAACACCTCATCTTTCGCGCCATAGGGCTTGTCGCCCAGCTCAATGCGCCGCAGGTATTTCACCCAGCTCACGCCTTGCACGCCGGGCACGATCAGGCGCAGCGGGTAGCCGTTTTCGGGGCGCAGCATTTCACCGTTTTGCCCGTATGCCACCAGCACTTCGCCGCTTTTGACCAGGCTCATGGGGATGGTGCGCGTCATGCTCGAGCCATCAGCGCCTTCAGCCAGAATAAATTTACCGCGTTTTAAGTCAGCGCCGCACATTTCCAGCAACCTGATAAGCGGCACGCCTGTGAATTCACTGCAGCTGATCATGCCGTGGGTGTACTGCACGGTGGGCACGGCGGTGTTGTTCCATTCCATCGCCGTATTGGCCCCACACTC
>JAYVJQ010000349.1:0-2617 GCA_043769055.1 Allobrachymonas sp. | reverse complement strand
TTGCGATTTCAAATGGCTTTGCCACCAAGCCACAGCCTGCGGTCGCGTGAAATCCAAATGCGCGCCTTGGCCATCCCAATACGGCTCGACCACGGGCTGCTCATTGCCGCTGTGCAAGATAAACGCCTTCGCTTTTGCAAGTTCTTCATAAGCTGGGTGATCATCAAGTAGACAAGGCTTGAGGTTGGCTACCAAGTGCATTCCAGCGTCATGAAACTTTGCATTCACCGCTTTTGGATCGGGAAATTTATCTAGATTCCAAGTGAACACATAGCGCTGCTTGCCACGGCTGGAATAGCCTGAGCCGTAGTGAAATGCAGAGATCGGCATACGATGCTCGGCGCATTGATCAATGAAGCGGGAGAGTTGCGCCTGCGCATCAGGCGCATCGGCCAAGCCCATCGCGGTTTGCGCGTAGCCCAGCGTCCAGCGCGGGGGCAGATGCGTGCCGCCAATGAGCCGCACAAATTGCGCGATCACCTCTGCTGGCGTGTTCCCAACCATCAGGTAGTAATCCAGATCACCATCGTCAATTTCCGTGCTGCGAAAGAGGCCGTGATAGTTGTCATGCTCGCAGCCGAGATCAAAGGTGCAAGCGGCCAGTGTGTCGTAATAGATGCCCGTCCACAGGCCATCGATGGTTCGCGTGATGAGAAATGGCCAGTGTTTGTAAAGCGGATCGCCGCGCTCTGGATCGTAGCCAATCGAATCGAGGCCTTGGCAGCGCAGGCGGCGGCCATGCAAATTAAGTGCGCCAGTTTTATCGCCGAGGCCAAAATAATGCTCGCTCGGATTGCGCTGCACGCAATGCTGCACTTTGCCCGTGCGCTGTTCGTGTAGCCAAGCGGAAGTGCTGCGCTCGCTCATCCATACCTTTCCGCTTTGCGGGCAGCTCCACTCAAGGCGCAGCGCTTTTCCCGCGCCTGCATGCAGCCGCACGCGCAAGCGATCCGTCTGCAATGTATCGGCTTTGTGCACAAGCTTGGGCCGATCAAAGCCGGAGAGTGATTGCCGCTCACGGCCTTGCACAGGCACATCCGCCGTGGTTGCGGCGCTGGTGAGCGGCGCTATCGCCCAAGTGCGCGGCTCACGGAATCCTCCCTCCGGCCGCCAGCTCACGCGAGCCATCGTCTGCGAAAGAAAGCTAAGGTCAAGCTGGCCTCCGCCGACCAGCGAAGCGAGCGCATCGGCTTGCTCACCGCCTGCTTGCGTCTGCCAATGGGCGCTTTGCAGCGGACTCATGCAGCACCTGTGCGCAGGCTCAAACCTTCTTTGTCAAAGCAATGCAGATGCTGAACGGGCGCGTTCAGATGAAGATCTGCGCCAGATGGCAAAGCAACTCCTCCTGCGATGACAACTTCAATGACTGTGGCGTCCTGAGCTTGTGCTTTCAACAAACAATTCGCGCCTAAATACTCCGAGCGCAAAACCTTGAGTGCAAGCCCACGCCCGCTTTCGCATATCTGCCAATGCTCAGGCCGAATGCCCACTTGAGCGGCTTGGGCTGGAATGTGTGACGCTAGGCTTGGCATTTGCCGCGCCAACGCCGCAGGCAAAAAATTCATACGCGGGCTGCCAATGAAGCCCGCAACAAATGCGTTCGCTGGATGCTCATAAAGCTCTTTCGGCGAGCCCACTTGTTCAATCTTGCCTGCGCGAAGCACCACAATGCGATCCGCCATCGTCATGGCTTCAACTTGATCATGCGTAACATAAATCATCGTCGCGCCTAAGCGTTGATGCAACTCGCTGAGTTCCGCGCGCATGCTCACGCGCAGCTCGGCATCGAGGTTGGATAGCGGCTCATCAAACAAAAAGATTTTCGGGTTGCGCACAATCGCGCGGCCAATCGCCACGCGCTGCCTCTGCCCGCCAGAGAGCTGCGTGGGCCGGCGCTGTAGCAGCGTATCGAGCTTGAGCAGGGCTGCCGCATCGCGCACTTTGCTTTCAATCTCAGCCTTAGGCGTCTTCACATTTTCTAGGCCAAAAGCCATATTGGCATACACGCTCATATGTGGATACAGCGCATAGGATTGAAACACCATCGCGCAGCCGCGATCTGCTGCGCCAACCGCGTTAACGTGCTCACCATCGATGCGGATATCACCGCCGGTGGGCTGATCCAAGCCAGCAATCATGCGCAATAGCGTAGATTTGCCGCAGCCCGAAGGCCCCACGAAGACGACAAACTCACCATGCGCCACAGCCAAATCTACGCCTTGGATCACTTTCGTCTCGCCGAAGCTTTTCTCTATTTTTTTTAACTCTAGTGTGGACACTGCATCAGCCTCTTAATTTCGATTTACTTCACGCCCGCGCTGGCGATGCCAGTGGTGATGTGCCGCTGCAAAAACGCAAACACCAGCGTGACCGGCAGCAAGGTGATCACAGTCATGGCCAGCAAATAATGCCATTGCGTGTTGAGTTCACCTTGGAAGGAATTGAGCGCCAATTGCAGCGTGAAAAATTCATTTTTTGACAGCACGATGAGCGGCAGCAGAAAATCATTCCAGCGCCACATCACAGAAAAAATCGCGAGCACGGCGAGCGCTGGCGCAGACAGCGGCAATACGATGCGCCAGTAAATTCGCCATTCGCTGGCATGATCCATGCGCGC
>JAYVJQ010000348.1:0-3433 GCA_043769055.1 Allobrachymonas sp. | reverse complement strand
AAACGTGTGAGTGCTCATATTTTGGGAGTGAGGTTGCACGCGATTATTACGCAAAATGCTCCTGTTTTTATAGCATTTTTCATAGATACTCTCATTTTTTTAGCATTTTTGCTATTAACTTGGTAGCAGCTAGCTTACCCGGCACCGCGCCAATTGAGCCTGCGCCCATGCAAATGACCACATCGCCATCGCGCGTGGTATCCAGCACGGCCTGCACCATGCCTTCAATCGCATCCACAAACACCGGCTCGACCTTGCCTGCCACACGCAGCGCCCGCGCCAGCGCACGGCCATCGGCTGCCACAATCGGCGCTTCGCCAGCGGCATACACCTCGCTGAGCAGCACCAAATCGGCCTCACCGAGCACCTTGACGAAATCTTCAAAGCAATCGCGGGTGCGGCTGTAGCGGTGCGGCTGGAAGGCCAAAATAATCCGCTGCCCGGGGAACGCCCCGCGCGCGGCGGCCAAAGTCGCCGCCATCTCCACAGGATGGTGACCGTAGTCATCAATCACGCGGAAAGTACCTGCGCCGTTTTCTGGCTTGACTGGCACATCGCCATAGCTTTGGAATCTGCGGCCTACACCTTTGAACTCTGCCAAGGCTTTCTGAATCGCTTCGGCGGGCACATCCAACTCGGTAGCAATCGCAATCGCCGCCAAGGCATTGCGCACATTGTGCTCACCGGGCAAATTCAGCGTGATCGGCATATCAGGCAGGATCACGCCATTGCGCCGCTGTACGGTGAACTGCATTTGACTCTGCATGGGCTTCACATCCACCGCACGCACCTGTGCCGCCTCACTGAGTCCATAGGTGGTGATAGGCCGCGCCACTTGCGCCATGATGCTTTGCACGCCGGGATCGTCAACACACAGCACCGCAGCGCCATAAAACGGCATGCGGTGCAAAAAATCGACGAAGGCGGCTTTGAGCTTGTCTAGGCTCTGACCATACGTGTCCATGTGATCGGCATCGATATTGGTGATTGTGGCCATTACGGGTAGCAGGTTGAGGAACGAGGCATCGGATTCATCGGCTTCGACCACGATGAACTGACCCGAGCCGAGCTTGGCATTCGCGCCCGCACTGTTCAAGCGGCCGCCAATCACAAAGGTAGGATCCAGCCCCGCCTCTGCCAGCACACTGGCCACCAGTGAGGTGGTGGTGGTTTTGCCATGCGTACCTGCAATCGCAATACCCTGCTTCATGCGCATCAGCTCAGCCAGCATCACCGCGCGCGGCACGATGGGAATGCGCTTCTCACGAGCAGCGATCACCTCGGGGTTATCTGCTTTAACGGCTGTGGAGGTGACGATGCAATCGGCATCCGCGATATTGGCCTGGCTATGCCCCACCGCCGTGCGAATGCCCAAATCTTGCAAACGCTGCAACACCGGCCCATCGCTCAAATCTGAGCCCGAGATCACATAGCCTAAATTGAGCAAGACCTCGGCAATGCCGCTCATACCAGCGCCCCCGATGCCGACGAAATGGATGTGTCTAATGGCGTGTTTCATGTTGTTTTTCCTGCCAAGTCGTTGCAAGCGGCTACAACTTGCTCTGTGGCATCTGCTTTTCTTAAAGAATAGGCAATTAGCCGGCATGAATTAAGCATAGTTTGCTCTATATTTGATAGCATTTTGGATAAACTCTCAGCAGTCAACTCCTGCTGCGGCAGCAAGACTGCCCCACCAGATTCGCTCAAAAATTTAGCGTTGTGCGTTTGATGGTCATCCACTGCCGAAGGGAAAGGAACAAAAATTGCCGCCGCGCCAACAGCAGCAATTTCGCTGACTGTGGATGCTCCTGCGCGGCAAATCACCAAGTCTGCCTCTGCAAATGCTTGCGCTGTGTTCACAATGAAGGGAGTCAATTCAGCTTGCACGCCTGCCGCTGCGTAGTTCGCCCGCAGCGCATCAATTTGTTTTTCGCCACCTTGGTGAATCACCTGCGGACGTTGCGCCTCAGGGAATAAGGCTAAGGCTTTCGGCACGGTTTCATTGAGCGCTTTTGCACCCAAGCTGCCGCCCACCACCAGCAGCTTGCGCACACCCGTGCGCCCCACCAATCTTTCTTGCGGGGGAAGTTGCTGCAAAAACTCTTTGCGCAACGGATTACCAATCCATTGGCCTTTGGCAAACACGCCGGGGAAAGTGGTGAAGATGCGATCCGCCACACCTGCCAGCACCTTATTGGCCATGCCCGCCACTGAGTTTTGCTCATGCAGGATCAAAGGCTTGCCCAGCAGCACAGCCATCATGCCGCCGGGAAAGGTGATATAGCCGCCCAAGCCCACCACCACATCAGGTTTGACGCGTCGCACTACTTGGATGCTCTGCCAAAAAGCTTTGAGCAATCGCAGTGGCAGCAGCGCCAAGGTGACTAAGCCCTTGCCGCGCACACCTGAAAAGTCAATCTGCTCATAAGCAAAGCCACGAGGCGGCACAAGGCGCGACTCCATGCTGTTAGGCCCACCCAACCAATGCACTTGCCAGCCTTGCTCGCGCAAGGCTTCGGCCACGGCTAGGCCCGGGAAGATATGCCCGCCCGTGCCACCCGCCATGATGAGGGCTGTGCTCATGCGCGGCCTCCCTTCATGAGTTGCTTGTTCTCGTAATCAATCCGCATCACCAAAGCCAAGGCCACCAAGTTCATCAAAATCGCCGAGCCACCGTAGCTCATGAGCGGCAAGGTCAGTCCCTTCGTGGGCAGTGCACCTAGGTTCACGCCCATATTGATGAAAGCTTGAAAGCCCATCCAAATGCCTACGCCTTGCGCCACCAGCCCCGCGAATACGCGGTCTAGCGCAATCGCTTGACGACCAATGTGCATGATGCGGCGCACAATCCAAAAGAAGATCCCGATGATCAGCAACACGCCGATCAAGCCAAATTCTTCGCCAATCACCGCGAGTAAAAAATCGGTATGCGCCTCGGGCAACCAATGGAGCTTTTCGACACTGCCACCCAAGCCCACGCCAAAAATCTCGCCTCGACCAATCGCAATTAAAGCGTGCGAGAGTTGATAGCCTTTACCCAAAGCATGCTTTTCGTCCCACGGATTGAGATAGGCAAAAATCCGCTCGCGCCGCCAATCCGAGAGCCACACCATGGCCGCAAAGGCCATCATCATCACCGCGGCGATCAAGAAAAACATGCGGGCATTCACGCCGCCTAAAAACAAAATGCCCATGGCAATCACGGCAATCACCATGAAGGCGCCCATGTCTGGCTCGGCCAGCAACAACAAGCCCACCACACCAATGGCCACGGCCATTGGCAGCACAGCGCGAAAGAAATGCTCTTTAACTTCCATCTTGCGCACCATGTAATCGGAGGCATAAAGGAGCACAGCGAACTTCGCCAATTCGGAAGGCTGGAAATTCATAAAACCAAGGGAGATCCAGCGGCGCGCGCCATTGACGACCTTGC
>JAYVJQ010000347.1:0-4948 GCA_043769055.1 Allobrachymonas sp. | reverse complement strand
TTTTAACGTGGCCGGGGGCCGCTGCGAAGCCTGCCAAGGCGATGGCATGGTGAAGGTGGAGATGCACTTTTTGCCCGATGTGTATGTGCCCTGCGATGTCTGCCATGGCAAGCGCTACAACCGCGAAACCTTGGAAGTGCTCTACAAAGGCAAAAACATCGCGCAGATTTTAGACATGACGGTACTCGATGCATTTGAATTCCTCAAAGCCGTGCCGACCATTGCGCGCAAGCTGCAAACCCTGCTCGATGTGGGCCTCTCTTATATCCGCCTCGGCCAAAGCGCCACCACGCTCTCAGGCGGCGAAGCCCAGCGCGTCAAGCTCGCGCTCGAACTCTCCAAACGCGACACCGGCCGCACGCTCTATATCTTGGACGAACCCACCACCGGCCTGCACTTTGCCGACATTGAGCTGCTGCTCAAGGTGCTGCACCAGTTGCGCGATGCAGGCAACACCATCGTCGTGATCGAGCACAACCTGGACGTGATCAAAACCGCCGATTGGCTCATCGACATGGGCCCCGAGGGCGGCTCTGGCGGCGGGCAGGTAGTAGCAGCGGGCACGCCGGAGGAAGTGGCTGCTAACTCAGCGAGTTATACGGGTCGATATTTGAAGCGATTGTTGGGTTGACAAATAGACTTCTGTGCGCACATAATATGTGTGAATTTTACGCCTTTTGAGGTCTAACCTATGAACATTACTCTCTCCGTCGATGAGCGCGTTGCAGAAAACGCCCGCGAGGCTGCTCGAAAAATGGGCAAAAGCCTCAACCAAGCTGTACGGGATTATTTAGAGCAGTTAGCTGGCCAAGATCGCAGGCAACAGGAGTGCGAAGAGTTCATCCAGCGATGCTTGAGTAGTGGTGGCGGTCGTCTCAATGGTTGGAAGTTCAACCGAGAAGAAGCCAATGCAAGGCGGTGATCATGTGGCAGAACGACCTGCGCCATGGCGCATGTGGGAGCGCGACCCAGCTCCGCGTTGCTTCATTGACACCAATATTTTGGTCTATGCCGACAGTGACGACGAACCCGGCAAACAACACGCTGCTGCATTGCTGATTGCTTATGCGATTCAAACGCGCACTGGCGTGATCTCTACGCAAGTACTCAACGAATACGCCAACGTTGCACTGAGAAAACTCCAAACGCCCCACCCGCGTGTGCGCGAGCAACTGCGCTTTTATCAACAGTTTGAAATAGTGATGGTCACACCCGAGATCACGTCAAGTGCGGTCGACTTGCATCAAACACGATCTGTGTCGTTTTACGATGCGCTCATCATTTCAAGCGCACAAATCGCGGGATGCAAGTTGCTCTACTCGGAGGATATGAATAAAGGTGAAGTGATTGGTGGGGTGAAGATTTTGAATCCGTTTGCGTAAAAGATTTAGATGTACACTATGTTGTACAGATAAGGATTGCACCCATGTCTATCGCCGTCTCTGACATCATTCCCTTCACGCAAGCGCGCGCCAGTCTTTCGACCCTGATTGATGATGCAGCCCAAGGCCGCGAAACCATCATCACCAAAGATGGACGGCCTGCTGCTGCCTTGATTGATGCACAAAAGCTCGATCATTACCATCGCCTAGAAAATGCAGCGGTGCATATCATGTGGCTCGATGAAGCCGCCAAAGGTTTGGCACAAGTGGCAGCGGGCAAAACCATCGATGCGCGGCAAAGCTTGGTCGCTTTGCAAAAGCGCCGAGCCATGCGAGTCAACTAAAGCTGGCCATGGCTGCCAAGCGAACTGCGCACATCTCTGTGCGCTTCACCCCCAATTTTGAAGATAACCTCGCCCATATCGAAGCTTATTGGGATGACTGCTTGTTTCCTGCGGGATATGACAGGCTGTTATCAGAGCTGCTAGATATGACTGTACCTACGCTAAAGCAGCATCCCCGCCTAGGCCGCCTATTTTTCAATCGCATTGCGCAAACCCAACAAGCTAAAACCAAAGAGCTAGCACTGCGTAAAAAATTAACTGCATCAGCAGCAGACGCAGAGATTCGAGAATATGTGATGCCCGACTACACGATTTTGTATGCCTTGATAGCAGAGAGCATCTATTTGCTGACGATTAAGCATCACAAGCAGTTCGCTTTTCATCATCAATAGCATTAGGCCGATTCATGTGATGTAGCTCAGAGTGCTAACCTAGCATCAAATTCTCAATCGTTACAACATCCACTGGCACACCCCGCGAAATCAACTCACACCCACCCGCATTCACGACCACATCATCCTCAATCCGAATCCCGATGTTGTGGAATTTCTCGGGCACGCCTGCTGCGGGACGGATGTAGATGCCGGGCTCAATCGTGAGCACCATGCCCGCGCGTAGGATGCGGCTGGGGCGGTTTTTGATGAGTTCGCCTGAGAGCGGGTCTTTGCGTTCGGTGGTTTTGTCTAATTCGCTGAGCTCGTTGTAGCCCGCGCAATCATGCACATCCATGCCCAGCCAATGGCCGGTGCGGTGCATGTAGAAGGGGAAGTAGGCGCGTTTTTCGATCACGTCTTCCAAGCTGCCATGCTTGTCGCGCGAGAGCAGGCCCACATCGAGCATGCCTTGGGCGAGCACTTTGACGGCGGCTTCGTGTGGGTCGATGAAGCGCATGCCGGGCTTGGTGACTGCAATGGCGGCTTCTTGGGAGGCGAGTACGATTTCATACAGCTCGCGTTGCGGGGCGGTGAACTTGCCGTTGGCGGGGAAGGTGCGGGTGATGTCGCTCGCATAACCGTGCAGCTCGCAGCCTGCATCGATCAAGACCAAATCGCCGGATTTGATTTGCGCGTCACCAGCGCGGTAGTGCAGCACGCAAGCGTTTGCGCCGCCTGCCACGATGCTGGTGTAGGCTGGGTATTCGCTGCCTTGGCGGCGGAATTCGTGCAGCAGCTCGGCTTCTAAGTGGTATTCGCGCAGGTCTTTGCCTTCTTTCAACATGCGAGCTGAGAGCTGCATCGCGCGAATGTGGCCTTGGGCGGAGATTTGCGCTGCACGGCGCATGATGTCGATCTCATGCGCGTCTTTGATGAGGCGCATTTCATCCAAAATGCTGCACAAATCGCGCTGGCTCTCAGGGCAAAGCGCGCCGTAGCGCACACGGGCGCGAACTTTTTTGAGCCAACCATCCACCTGACTTTCCAGTCCCGCATGAATCGCAAACGGATACCACACGGTGGCTTGGTTCTCTAGCAGCGTGGGCAACTGCGTGGCCAGCTCTGTGTTGGGATAGGCTTTTTGCACTCCGAGGAATTCTGACGCGGCATCGGGCCCGAGCCGATAGCCATCCCAGATCTCACGCTCCATGTCTTTCGGCTGGCAAAAAAGAGTGCTCGCGCCGTCGCTTGCGATCACCAGCGTAGCACCCGGCTCGGTGAAGCCGGTGAGGTAGTAAAAATAACTGTCGTGCCGATACGCATAATCACTGTCGCGGTTGCGGGCGCGCTCGGGCGCGGTGGGGATGATGGCAATCGCGTCTTTACCTAATTGTGCTGCCACACGGGCGCGGCGTTGGGCATAGAGGGCGTGGTGGGGAATGGTGTTCATGATGAGATTTTCGCTGGAATTGAATTGCCGCGCTAAATGGCTTGATTGAGTTGCGCTAAGCGCTCAGGCGTGCCTACATCCGTCCACTCCCCTGCGTAGAGCGAAGCAGTGACAAGCCCTGCATCCATGCCAGCACGCAGTAATGGAGCGAGGGCGGCTTTGATGCCTTGGGGGTTGCCTGCGGGAATGTTGCACAGTGGCGGCTGGAAGAAGGCACGTTTGTAGAGCGCGACTGTACTGAAGGTGTAGAGCTGGTGGCCTGCGTCTTTGGGCAGGTTGAGCGCTTGGCCATCTGGCGAGATGCCGAAATCGCCGCGCGGGTTGTGCGCGGGGTTGGGCACGAGCCAAATATGAGCGATAGCGAGGCTGTTTGCAAATTTCTCGTAATTGGCTCGATTGAACGCAAATTGCGGCATGAACACATCACCCGCCACCACCCAGAACACCTCGGCTAATTGCGGCAGTGCACGCACGATGCCGCCCGCTGTTTCTAATGCGCCGCCAAAGTCGCGGCCTTCGTGCGAAAAGAGAAGATCTAATTGCTCATTATTTGATAGCACGCCGCGCATATTATTTGCCGGCTCATGGTCGTTTTTGCTTAAAAAATAGCTTTCAATCTGCTCCCCAAGCCACGCTGTGTTGATGAGCTGGCGGCGGTTGCCCTCGCGCGCCAGCGCCTCCATGGGCCATTGCATGAGTGGCTTGCCGCGCACTTGCAGCAGGGGCTTTGGAGTTGCGTCGGTGAGCGGGCGCATGCGCTCGCCTCGGCCCGCAGCCAAGATCATGGCTTGAGCAAGTGTGAAATTCTTCTCTTGGTGCATGCGTTAAGAATTGCTATGATTATTGGTACAAACTGTAGCTCATTGTGAGCTGCGACACACTAGCAAAGAGGAACGCATCATGGCACTGATGGATTTCATCAAGAAGCAGTTTATTGACGTGATTCAATGGACGGAGGAGACTGACGGCGTATTGGCTTGGCGCTTCCCCATGCAGGACATGGAGATTCAAAACGGCGCGATGCTCACCGTGCGCGAATCGCAGATGGCGCTCATCGTCAATGAAGGCAAGGTGGCCGATGTGTTTGGCCCCGGCCTGCACAAGCTCACCACGCAAAATATTCCGCTGCTCACCAATTTGAAGAATTGGGACAAACTCTTTGCATCGCCCTTCAAAACCGATGTGTACTTCTTCTCCACGCGCCAGCAATTGGATGCGAAGTGGGGCACGCCGCAGCCGATCACCGTGCGTGACAAAGATTTTGGCGCGGTGCGCCTGCGCGCCTTCGGCAACTACGCCTTCCGCATTGCAGACCCGAAACTCTTTCACACCGAAATCTCGGGCACGCGAGAGAGCTATGGCGCTGAAGAGCTCGACGGCCAGTTGCGCGGCTTGGTG
>JAYVJQ010000346.1:0-4069 GCA_043769055.1 Allobrachymonas sp. | reverse complement strand
GCCGCTCCACCCCGAAAATAAAAATCACCTTCGAGCGATGTAGCTTCCCACGGCACTTGCTTGCCCTGCGAATCGCGGCGCACGTTGGCGCGCACTTGTTTGAACACATCTTCCACCTTGCTGCCTTCTTTGCGCATGGCATCGAGCAGGTGCTGCGTGTAAAGCCCATTGCTGCCTGCGCCATCGCTGGCCACTGCACCGGGGCTGGTGGCAAATGCTACGAGTGTGCCCACTGGTGCATCCATTTGCGCCAAGCCCGCTTGGCCCGAGCGGGTGCTGCGGGTAAACGGGTTGTTGCGGCAAGCATCCAAGATCATGATATTCGCGCCGTTGCCTGCGGCTTCCATTTTGTCGAGCACGGCTTGCGCATCCACCGCACTGTAGGCCACTTCATCTTCGCGCTCAATGCTCGCGCCCACGGGAATCAAATAATTGCGGCCTTTGATTTGCATGCCGTGGCCGGCGTAATAAAACAGGCCCGTGCCGCCTGCGCGCAGCTTGTCGCCAAAATCTCTGAGCGCGCCGAGGATGCCGCGCTGATCGGCGTTCTCGCGCAAGATCACGGTGAAGCCTGAATCGCTGAGCGCTTTGGCAATGGCTTTTGCATCGTTGACCGGATTG
Organism: Allobrachymonas sp.; assembly: GCA_043769055.1. Taxonomy (GTDB): domain Bacteria; phylum Pseudomonadota; class Gammaproteobacteria; order Burkholderiales; family Burkholderiaceae_C; genus JANMDU01. Next base: position 3,448 of record JAYVJQ010000346.1, on the reverse strand, counting down.
GTGAGCGGTGCATCTTTATAGGCCGCATTGCCAATCACCAAGGCGATACGCTGGGCGCTGATGCGTGGTTGTTGCGCGGGGGCTGTTCCTGTGCGCTGCACGGTAAGGTTGCGATCATCGGCGAGGCTGCGGCTAGCCTGCGCTTGTGCGCTGCTCATGCCTGCGCACACGAGCGCGAGGGTGAAGACGCTGAGTTGAAATGTGTTGGTCATGGAGGGTTTAGTCAAGATTCACAATGCGAACACGGCGGTTTTCGGCGGCTTCTGGAATGGCGGGCAGTGCTAGCTCGCTTGATCCTTTACCTTGGGCTTTCAAGCGCTCAATCTTCACGCCTTGGCTGATGAGCAAATCGCGCACTGCATCGGCCCTCTGCTGCGAGAGGCGCAGGTTGTAATCTGCTCTGCCTTTGGCATCGGTGTGACCTTCGATGGCGAATTTGGAGTCTTGCAGTTCTTTGGATTGCAAAGCGGCAGCTAAATTGGCCAAGGCTTGCTGACTCACGGGGCGCACGCGGGCGGAATCGAAATCGAATTGGATCAGCAGGGACAGCGAGGGGCGTGGCTCGGCTGCGGCGGGCGGTGGTGTAGGGCTAGGGCTGGTTACTGCAACTGGCACTGAGGCGGGGGTAGTTGCAGGCACGGCAGACTCCACACTCAAATTTCGCAAGCTGCGGGTGCGCGGCGCTCTGAGTTGCTCAATCATTTGCTCGGGCGTGGGCGCGGCGGCTGGTGTTGTTTGCGCTGCAGCAGAAAAATTGATGGCACTGGTCATGAAGACCACGCCGGCTAAGAAGAAAAGTGATGCTCTCATGGTGCCCCAAGCTCTGTGCTGCGCAAGCTTGCAGCGAAATGGCCGCAATTGCGTTATTTGTACGCAATTGTTAACCAAAAATGCCCCTTGGGCTATCCCATGAACTGGTGATGTTGTCTCTGAGAGACGGTGCAGCGGGCTTCTGCCACTGTTACAAATTCGGCCGCTCGATCAGCTCGATTTTGTAACCATCAGGATCGGTGATGAAGGCAATCACGGTGTTGCCACCCTTCACAGGCCCACTCTCGCGTGTGATCGCGCCGCCCAGCACTGCGGCACGCGCGCGCACGGCGGCGCAGGTGGCCGCTACATCGCGCACGCCAATCGCAATATGCCCATAGGCGCTGCCTAACTCATAGCTGTCAACGCCGTGGTTGTAGGTCAGCTCAATCTCCGCGTGATCGGGATTGGTGCCATAGCCTACGAAGGCGAGCGAGTATTTCTGCTCGGGGCGCTCGGTGGTGCGCAGCAGTTGCATGCCGAGCACTTGGGTGTAGAAATCAATTGCGCGTTGCAGGTTGCCGACGCGCAGCATGGTGTGAAGGAGTCTCATGCGTGTTTTCCTTTATTGAATCCATGTGATTGTGCGGCTTCAATGGCCACTTGCTCGGGGACGGCTTCTAGGGGTGTGGCCATGGAATCGTTCCAGCGGTTCAAAAAGCCAAACATCGCGACAACGCCTAAGATTTCCACAATCTCGCCTTCGCTCCAGTGCTCAGCGAGTTCTGCGAAGAGTTCATCCGTTACGGCATTGGGCTGCGAGGCAGCAGCCAGAGCAAAGTCGAGCGCGATTTTTTCTTTTGCAGAATACAGATCGCTGCCCGCATACGTCCACATGGCGGCGAGTTTGGCATCTGTGATGCCGAAGTTTTTTGCGCCGAGCAAGGTGTGCGCTTGGCAATAGAGGCAGCCGCTGGCTACGCTGGCCATGTGGCCGATTAAGCGGCGAAAGCCTAAATCTACTTCGCCCTCGGGCGACATCACCGCTGCATTCAGCCCTGCAAAGGCTTTGACCAAATGCGGCTTGCGCTGCATGGTGAGCACGCTATTGGGCGTGAAGCCGAGTGTGCCTAAAAAAAAGTCAAAATGCGCTTTCAGTTCAGGCGTGGTCTCTGGGCTTAAGGGTTTCAACCGTGCCATGTGGGTTCCTAGTTTGTATACAGTTGCAATCAAAGCAGTTTAACCAAACAGGAGACTTGAAACCATGATGAATTTCCCACGCCGCCAGATCCTTCAAACCTTGGGCGCAGCAGTTGCGAGCAGTGCATTGCCTGCATTTGCACAAACCGCTGCGGTGAAAATCCTCGTGGGCTTTCCTCCCGGCGGCTCAGCAGATGCGACTGCGCGCTTGATTGCAGAGAAGATGACGGCCAGCATGGGAAGCCCTGTGATCGTTGAAAACCGCCCCGGCGCGGGCGGGCGCATTGCAGCGCAAGCCGTGAAAGACGCTGCTGCAGACGGCAACACGCTGATGCTCGTGCCGATGGCGGTGATGGTGGTGCAGCCCGTGGTCTTCAAAAGCATCAAGTACGACACCACCAAAGATTTCACCCCGATTGGCAATGCCGTCACCTTCCCGCTGGCTCTGGCCACGGGCCCAGCCACGCCCGCCAAAACCATGGCCGAGCTCGTGGCGTGGGTTAAAGCCAATCCAACGCAGGCCAACTATGGCTCGCCCGCCACCGGCTCGCTGCCACACTTCTTGGGCGAGATGCTCGGGCAAGCCGCAGGCGTGAAGATGCAGCATGTGCCCTATCAAGGCGGCGCACCGCTGATGACGGCCCTGCTCGGCGGCCAATTGCCGATGGGCTTTGATACGCCGCTGGAATTTGCCGAGAATCATCGCGCAGGCAAGCTGCGCATCTTGGCCGTCTCCAGCCCGCAGCGCATGGCGCAATTTCCCGAAGTGCCCACCTTGCGCGAATCGGGCATCAACATAGAAGCCACCGGCTGGTTTGGTGTGTTTGGCCCGGCGGGTATGGCTGCAAACCGCACGGAGGCGCTCTCCAGTGCAATGCAGGCAGCGCTCAAGCAAGCTGATGTCATGGCCAAGCTCTCCAACCTGGGCTTGCTGGCTGTGCCGGAAAGTAGCACCGATATGGCCAAGCGCATGGCAGCAGATAAAGCCCGCTGGGAGCCGGTGATCAAGGCGACCGGTTTTCAGGCAGATTGATTTTTTTTCATATCCCTTGTGCTATGTATTAAATAGCAAACTGCTCATATTTTAAGCCGGCAAGTGGCCTCTTTTGCTTTCAAACTGGTGCTGCAAGCCTACAAGCCCGTACCGGGTTGAGCACCACATGACGAGCCAGCTCCAGCAAACAGCCTGCTTTGCCCACCAAAATCGCCTTAAAGCGGGCTGCTTGCGCTGCTATTCGCAGCAGTTGATGAGATTGATACACTAGTACCTCGCCCCAGAAATATCGAAACATGAAACCGCGTCTTCACGCCCACACCGTCGTTACAAGTCCTCGCCATAGCTGAGCTATGTCTGCGGTTTGCGCCTAGGTGTGAGCGTGAATCCATCGTTTTCATTAAGTTTCCTGATTAGTTACCTGCCTCAGACAGACGCAGTATTTTCAAGGGGTGGGGTTTTGTAGTTACAGCAGCCCGAAGAAGGCGAGGCACCATCGAAGCC
>JAYVJQ010000345.1:0-5370 GCA_043769055.1 Allobrachymonas sp. | reverse complement strand
CTTGCTCGCGGCGCACAAATTGGCTATGACAAGCTGATCGTCTCGCCCGGTGTTGATTTACTTTTGGGCAGCATTGAAGGCCTGCGCGAAGCCAGTGATTCTGGGCAGATTTTGCAAGCTTGGAAAGCCGGCGCAGAGACAGTCGCCTTGCGCAAACAACTCACCGACATGCAGGACGGCGGCACGTACGCGATCACCATTCCCGTTGCGCCTTATCGCTGCCCGCCCGGGCCGTATGAGCGTGCCTGCCAAGTGGCTTGGTATTTCAAACAAGCCAAGCCTCGTTCAAAAGTGCTGATTTTGGACGGCAACCCTGATGTCACCTCCAAAGCCGCACTGTTCAAAAAAGTGTGGGCGGAGCAATACAAAGGCATCATCGAATACCGTGGCAATCACAACGTCACGGCAGTGGATGCCAAAACCGGCACGATAAAATTTGATGTGCAGGATGATGTGAGAGCGCAAGTGCTCAATGTGTTGCCCGCCATGCGCGCTGGCCGCATCGCGGTGCAGGCCGGGCTGAACAACCAAGCCAATAACCGCTGGTGTGGCGTGAACTATCAAAACTTTGAATCCACTGCTGCAAAAAATATCCACGTATTGGGTGATGCCATTCAAATCGCACCGGCCATGCCAAAGAGCGGCCATATGGCCAACAGCCATGCCAAAGTAGCCGCCGCCGCAATCGTGGCCGAGCTCTCTGGTTGGGAAATCAATGCCAATCCCATGCTCACGAATACATGCTACAGCTTTGTGAACGACAAAGATGTGGTGCATGTGGCCAGCGTGCACGAGTACGTCGCTGCTGAGAAAACCTTCAAGACCGTGGCCGGCTCAGGTGGCGTATCGGCGATTGATCTCAAAAGCGATGTGACGCAATTGGAAGGCGTGTATGCGATGAATTGGGCGCAAAATATTTGGGCAGATACACTCGGATAGTGCTTAATCCTCTTCCCGCTCCCAAAACAGCAGCTCGGGTGGTGAAAACCATTCGGGCTGTTTCGCTTCCAAATTCGAATGGCTCAGGCGGTTCAAACCGATCCATCGCCGCCCCCGCAGGCAAGCCGACGCCAACGACACTGGCGCATCAGCTCCAACAAGTTGCTAACTTTTTAATAGCACTCCGCGCAGGTAATTCATGGGCTACAGCACAATTTGATGTAGAAAATGCGCAGCGTGCAGGTATTCAGGCGATTACCTTTGCCGTACTGCGTCATCTCGGTCAAGCGCATGCGCTGCGCGTGATTCTGGCGCCCAAAAAGCCTGTGCCTGCTGCTGATGCTTTGCTGATTGCTGCGCTTGCCCTGCTCTGCGCTCAAAACGCGAACCATCCGCCACCGGGCGCGGTGTATCGTGATGATGTGATCGTGAGCCAAGCGGTCGAAGCGATCAAATTGCAGCGCCCGCTTGCCGCGCAAGCTAGCTTTATCAATGCTTGCCTACGGCGCTTTTTGCGCGAAAGACATGCCATGCTGCAAAGCCTTCGTGGCAATCTGGAGGCGCAATTCAATCATCCGTTGTGGTGGGTGCGCCAAGTGCAACGCGATTGGCCGGATGCCAACGATTGGCAGGCGCTCTTGCAAGCCAATCGCCACAGCGCACCGCTCACCTTAAGAATTAATGAGCAAAAAAGCACAGTAGCCAGCATGGAATCTGCGCTAAGCGCTACTGAATTTATAGCAGATACGACGATGCAAGCTGTGGCGCATTCAGGCCTTGAACTCTCACGCAGCCTGCCCGTCTCGCAATTGCCGGGCTACGCCGAGGGCTGGTTTTCAGTGCAAGATGCTTCAGCGCAATTGGCTGCGCCGTTGCTGCTGCAAAGCCTCACAGCGCAAAAATCGACGAAGCCCTTAAGGATTTTGGATGCCTGCGCCGCGCCCGGTGGCAAAACATCGCATTTGCTGGAATGGGCAGCGGTTCGCAATATCCCGGTTGAGGTGATCGCATTGGATGTGGATGCGCAGCGCTGTGAGCGGATTGAGGAGAATTTGAAGCGCCTCGGATTGACAGCCAAAATCGTCGTGGCTGATGCCGCAAAGCCCGCCGATTGGCACGATGGCCAGCTCTTTGATGGCATCTTGCTCGATGCGCCCTGCACCGCCAGCGGCATCGTGCGCCGCCATCCTGATATTCCTTGGCTGCGGCGAGATACCGACATTGCAGGCCTTGCCGCACAGCAAAAACGCTTGCTCAATGCGCTCTGGCCGCTGATCAAGCCCTTGGGTAGTTTGCTTTACTGCACCTGCTCAATTTTCAAAGCCGAGGGCTCAGCGCAGATCGAAGCGTTTGTTGCACACCACACTGATGCCCTTTCCATGCCCGCCCCAGGCCATTTGTTGCCCTTAAAGCACGGCAAGCCGCCCTATCCCTGAGAATAACTTGGGTGAGCACGACGGATTTTTTTACGGGCTATTGCGCAAGCAAGCTTGAAGCCCAACGAGGGCGGAGGCTGCTGCATGCTTGGGCTGCTTTTTTCCTCGCCTTGTGGTGGATTTTTTTAGCTGCGCTGCCCGCGCATGCGCAATCGCAAGCCCCGGCTGATGTCAGCAACGTACGCTTGGAGCAAGCAGCCGATGGCATGTATTTGAGCGCTACCTTACGTTTTGAGTTGACCAGCGCTGTAGAAGATGCCCTGCTCAAAGGCATTCCCATGACTTTTGTGGCCGAAGCTCAGGTGCTCAGAGATCGCTGGTACTGGTATGACAAAAACATCACCTGGGCGACGCGCAGCGTGCGCTTGTCATATCAGCCACTCACCCGTCGCTGGCGCATCAGCGTGATGGCGAATGGCGAATCGCCCGGTAGCGCCAGTCTGTCGCAAAGCTTTGATCAGCTCACGGACGCTATTGCTGCGGTGCGCCGCATCTCGCGCTGGAAAATCGCCGATAGCGCAGATGTTGAACAAGACGCTCGCCACAACGTGGATTTTCGCTTCCGGCTCGACATCACGCAATTGCCGCGTCCCATGCAAATTGGCATTACGGGTAACGCGGATTGGAACATTGCTGTTCAGCGCAACTTGCGCCCCGAGCTCAGATGATTCGCGGTAAACCGCCATGACTGAACATTCCCGCCATCAAGCAGATTCCGTGCTGGACTCGTCGATGGGCGATCCGCTGCGTCGCTCGGCTCAGCGCAGCCGTGATCTGCGTTGGGCCGTCACGCTTGGGGCTGTGGCGATGCTGGCCGTGGCTTCGGTGCTGGTGTTTTTGTTGGCGCTGGCCACGAACAACCAAACGCAATTTGAAAAATACTATGAAAGCCTGTTCTATTTGAACATCGGCGTTGGTGCGGTGTTTCTCGTCGTAATCCTTTGGGCTGTGTGGCGCTTGGTGCAGCGCTTGAGGCGTGGCAAATTCGGAAGTCGCTTGCTGCTTAAATTGGCGGCGATTTTTGCGCTCGTCGGCTTCGTGCCCGGTGTGCTCATCTATACCGTCTCTTACCAATTCGTCTCGCGCTCGATTGAAAGTTGGTTTAACGTGAAAGTAGAAGGGGCGCTAGATGCGGGCCTTAATCTCGGGCGAGGCACGATGGAATCGCTCGCCAACGGCTTAGCCAGCAAAACGCAAACAGCCGCGCAGCAGCTGGGCGAGCTGAGCTTAATTGGCCCTCTGGCGATGGAGCGCTTGCGCGAGCAGCTTGATGCGAGTGATGTGATTTTGTGGAGCGCCTCAGGCCAGGTGATGGCCAGTGCGGGCGCGTCGCGCTTTGTACTCTCGCCGGAGCGCCCGAGCAGCACGCAATTGCGCCAAGCGCGCAGTGCTCGCGTGATCAGCCAGATTGAAGGTTTGGACGAGGCCGCAGAAAAGGCCACCGAAAAAGCCACTGTGCCGGGTGCTGTACGCATCAAGGCGCTGGCCATGGTGAGCACCAGCATGGCCAGCCTCGGTCAACTGGGTCTTGGCTCGCTGGCCAGCGATGCACGTTTTCTACAAGTCACGCAAGCTGTGCCTAGCGGCTTGGTAGCCAATGCTTTGGCAGTGCAAGAAGCTTACAAAGAGTATCAACAGCGCGCGCTGGCGCGTGATGGCCTGCGCAATATGTATTTGGCCACCCTCACGCTGGCCTTGTTTTTGACGATGTTTGGTGCGGTTTTGCTCGCCGCTGTCTTGGGCAATCAATTGGTGCGGCCTCTGCTGGTGTTGGCCGATGGCGTTGCGCAAGTGGCAGCCGGCGACCTGCGCCCTAAAGCCGCGCTGCAAACCCGCGATGAGTTGGGTGGCCTGACGCGTTCTTTCGCACAGATGACACAACAGCTATCTGACGCACGCACGCAATTGCAAGCCAGCCTAGGTGAACTCGATGCCTCGCGCTCGAATCTACAAACGATTCTTGATAATCTGAATGCGGCTGTGATTGTGTTGGATGATCAAGGCCGCATTGTGCAAGCCAACCCGGGGGCGACGCGCGTGCTGCATGCACCGCTTGCCGCGCACATCGGACAAGCTCTCGCCAGCCTGCCTAGCCTGGAAGAGTTTGGATGCAATGTCGATCAGCAGTTTCGTGAATTCTTCGGCGAGCGCAACACGCATGCGGATCATTGGCAGCATTCCTTTGAGCTTGGCGGCCAGACCGGTTTTCAAAGCTTCGCTGGCAACGACGACACCACCAGCATCATTGCGCGCGGCGCAGCACTGCCCAACGGCCTGCGCCTTTTGGTTCTCGACGACATCACAGAAGTCGTCTCCGCGCAGCGATCACGCGCATGGGGCGAGGTCGCTAGGCGCTTGGCTCACGAGATCAAAAATCCACTCACACCCATTCAACTCTCTGCTGAGCGCTTGGAGATGAAGCTGCAAGGCAAACTACAAGCGCCCGACGATGCGCTGCTCACACGCTCTGTGAAAACCATCGTTGATCAGGTCGATGCGATGAAACGCTTGGTCAATGAATTTCGCGATTACGCGCGCTTGCCCAGCGCTGATTTGAAGCGACTTGATCTCAACAATTTGGTAGGCGACGTGATGGCCTTGTATGCGCCCGAGAACTCTGTCGTACCCATCACCTCAACGCTCGACCCCACTTGCCCATCCATCCTTGGCGATGCCCAGCAACTGCGCCAAGTCATCCACAATCTTTTGCAAAACGCCCAAGATGCCAGCCTCACAGCCTCCAGCGGTTTGCTCGCCGAGCACAGTGACCGCGCAGCGCAGGTCGAAATCATCACGCGCTACAACCCCGGCAGTTCGCGGGTGCGCCTGATCGTGCGCGATGCCGGCACAGGCTTTGCACCACACATCTTGCAACGTGCGTTTGAGCCCTACGTGACGACCAAGTCGCGCGGCACAGGTTTGGGGCTTGCCGTGGTAAAAAAGATCGCCGACGAACACGGCGCTCGCATTGAACTGAGCAATGTGCTCAGCGAAG
>JAYVJQ010000344.1:0-4640 GCA_043769055.1 Allobrachymonas sp. | reverse complement strand
CATCGTGCTGTGTGAGCAATACTACGATTTCGCGCAAGAGCTGGCCGATGATTACCTCGTGATGCAGCGCGGCGAAGTGATTGCACGCGGGCCGGGCAGTGAAATGGCAGAAAAAGGAATTGCGCAACTGGTGGCGATTTGAAGTTGCTACGTGTTTGAATTCAGCAACACAGAAAGAACAGAAAACAGCCAAGAAAACACAGAAAAATACCGATGACTTTTTTCTGTGTTTTCTTGGCTGTTTTCTGTTCTTTCTGCGTTACTCTTTTTTATAAGCACCTACATCGCCCAAATGCGCGGCAAAGTAGGCGGTAAGCCCCAAGCAATTTCTCGCCATGCACCGCGCACGGCTTTGCACAAACTGAGCGCTTCTTCGGTGTGATCGCACAGTGCGCGCAGCACGATGACTTGGGATTGGGCGCGGGTGACGCCTGTGGTTGCGTGCAGTGTATGCGTTGCAATAATTTCTCTGGATTTTGATAGAAATAGCTCGGTAGACGGCGTATCTATTGCGCGGCCAGCTATAAAAAAGAGAGTAGCTAAGCAGGTGTGGCCATTTATGCCGAGGGGTGATTGCAACAGGCGTTGATCATCAGCGGCGATGCGGCCACGCTCTAGCCAGGGGCTGTGGCTGCCCTGCGGGTGCAGCAGCTCGGTGTGCAACGTGAATTGGCCGCGCTCGAAAGGCTGCTGGGCTGCGGGTAGGCCAAGTGCGGTGATGTCCCAGCCGATCATTTGTGCGGTGGGGGCGAGATCGAGCTGCAAACGGTTCTCGGCGATGCAGCCGCTGTAGGCGATGTTTTCTAGCGGTAGCCATTCGAGGCGCGCGCCATCCGATAGCTTGACGCGGGTGCGCTGAATCGCGGCATCGCCTGAGGTTTTGTAAAAGCGCGTGGCGCCGGGTGTCGTGATCAGGGCATGCGCGCCTTCGGCCACATGCACAGTGATATCCAGATCATCACCACCTGCCACGCCGCCGGGCGGATGCACGAGCACGTTGTTGCAAACAGCATCGCCTTCGGGATAAAGGCTTTGCAAAATGCGCAGCGGGCCATTGTGCGAAAAGTCGAGCAGGGTTTTGCCGCTGCTGGAGCGGTAGTCGAGTTTGAGTTGAGCGTGCCAAGTCATACGTACTATTACTTTGATAGCAAGCTATCTAGATTTCAATCCGGCTACTGACCTATTTCGGTATAAAACTGAGTGCAAAAGGCAGGCTGAGCATACCGCACAAAGTAGACAAGGTGACCAGCCCCGCCACGAACGCGCCGTCATACCCCATGCGACTTGCCAGCACGTAACAGCTCGATGCAGTGGGCAAGGCGCTGAAGGCCAGCAGCACAGAGGCTTGCGTGGCATTTAAACCAAATGCTTGCACCAAAGTCACCGCAATCAAGGGCAGGGCGAGATGCTTGATGGATAACAGCGCCAAGCCCGCGCGAAGGCGGCTCTTCGTGCTGAACACTTGCGCGAGCTGCAAGCCCGCACCAGCGGCCATCAAGCCCAGCGCCAGCGATGCTTGCCCTACACGGGCCACGGCTGATTCTGCAATTGCAGGCACAGTGAAACCCAGTAAATTGGCCACTAAGCCGCTCACAGTGCCAATGATGAGCGGATTCTTGAGCAAAGCAAGCAAAAAGCCTTGCCCGTTTTGCCGCGCCATCGGCCATACAGCGGCGATATTGAACAGCGGCACGCACACACCAATCAACACCGCAATCAACATCAAACCCGGCGCACCCGCCAGCCGCTCGGCCAGTGCCAGCGAAATGTAGGAGTTGAAGCGAAACCCCACCTGCGCGCCGCTGGCAAAATCCTCCCGCGCCACACCCGGTATCCAAGCCACGGCATACGAGAGCAGCACACCGCAGGCGGCCAACACCAGCGCCGCACCCACCAAACCGCTCGCTGCGCTCCAATCAAGCGGTGAGCGAGAAATGGCATAAAACAGAAGCACCGGAAAGAGTACGTAATACACCAAGCTCTCCACCTGCTCCCACATGGTGCGACCCAGCAGCGTGAAGCGGCAAATCAAATAGCCCACCACAATCAGCGAAAAATCAGGGAACAGCAGTTGAGCGTAATGCATGCGATGCGCAGGGTTATTTTGAGCCTACAGGGTAAATGCTTATGGGTTAGCCACAATCGCATTCGTTATAAGTTTACTTATGATTGTCTCATCTGTTGAATCGTCTTTAATTGGAGTATTGAATGAACAAGGTCTTCGCCCCCAGTAAACGCATCGCTCTCAAAACTGTAGCTACCGGCGCAGTTTCTATGCTAGCCAGTGGCCTGTTGATGGCCCAAGCCTATCCGAATAAGCCGATCACCTTGCAAATTCCCTTTGCACCGGGCGGTACGACTGACATCGTGGGCCGCGTGATTGCCGAGCCGCTGGGCAGAGCGCTCGGCCAAAGTGTCGTGGTGATCAACAAAGCCGGCGGCGGCGGCTCAGTAGGGGCGAACGAAACAGCCAAGGCCGTGCCCGATGGCTACAGCTTGGGCATGGGTACAGTGTCCACGACGGCCTCCAACCCTGCGATCAATCCAAAAATTCCGTATAACCCCGCTACCGATTTCACTCCCATCATCAACATTGCGGCCACGCCGAATGTGATTGCCGTTAACCCAAAATTCCCGGCTAAAAATTACGCTGAATTCATTGCAGAGCTGAAAAGAAATCCTGGCAAATACAGCTATTCATCCTCGGGCACCGGCGGCATAGGCCATTTGCAAACCGAGTTGTTCAAAAACTTGGCTGGTGTGTTCATTACCCACATTCCGTATTCTGGCGCGGGCCCAGCGCTGCGCGATACCGTGGGTGGGCAAGTTGAAATTATTTTTGACAATGTGCCCTCTGCTTTGCCGCATATTCAAGCGGGCCGCTTGATTCCGATTGTGGTGTCAGCCCCTCAACGCTTGGCTGCATTACCCAATGTGCCCACTTTCAAAGAAGTGGGCTTGGAGCCAGTCAACCGCATGGCGTATTACGGCATCGTTGGCCCCAAAGGTTTGCCTGCTGAGGTAGTGCAAAAGATCAATGCCGGTGTGCGCACCGCGCTGCAAGACCCTGCCGTGCGCAAACGCATTGAAGACACAGGCTCCATCGTGCTGGGCAACACGCCCGAGCAGTTTGCGCAGCAAATGGCGTCCGAGTTGGAAGTCTATAAAAAAGTCGTCGCTACACAGAAGCTCAAGCTTGATTGATTGGATTTGAGAGAAGACATCATTGATGCCTTCACGAGCGCGCTCTGGCTCGAAGAAGGTTTGGCAAACAACACGCTCGATGCTTATCGGCGTGATTTAACTCTTTATGCCGCGTGGCTCCATGCGAATGAAGCGCGCGGCATTTTGCTGAGCACCGAAGTCGATTTGCTGGCCTATGCCGCAGCCAAACACACGCTCACCAAAGCCACCTCAGCCAACCGCAAGCTCACCGTCTTCAAGCGCTTCTTTCGCTGGGCACTGCGCGAGCGCTTGATCACACAAGACCCAACACTGCGCCTCATGAATGCCAAACAGCCGCTGCGCGTGCCCAAAACGCTCACAGAAGCCGATGTAGAGCAACTACTGGCCGCGCCCGATGTAGCCACGCCGCTTGGCCTGCGTGATCGCGCCATGCTGGAGCTGATGTATGCCAGCGGCCTGCGCGTGAGCGAGTGCGTGACGCTCAAAGTATTCAACGTCTCGCTCTCTGACAATGTGCTGCGCACCTTTGGAAAAGGCAGCAAGGAGCGCATCGTGCCTTTTGGTGAGCATGCTGCCGATTGGATTGCGCGCTACTTAAAAGAGGGGCGAGTCGAATTGCTCAAGGGCATGCAAAGCGAAGATTTATTTGTGACTGCGCGTGGCAGCAAAGCTGGCAGCGCGATGACGCGCGTGGCCTTTTGGCAAACCATCAAAAAGCATGCATTGCAAGCCGGCATCACCAAGCCTCTTTCGCCCCACACATTGCGCCATGCATTTGCCACACATTTGCTCAACCACGGCGCGGATTTGCGCGCGGTGCAAATGCTGCTGGGCCATGCGGATATTTCTACGACGACGATCTACACCCATATTGCGCGCGAGCGGCTTCAAACGATCGTGGCGCAGCATCACCCGAGAGGGTGATTCGTATTCAACCGCGAGGGTGATTCGTATTCAACCTCGCGGTTGAACCGCGAGGGTTAGTGCGGACAACTCAGGCCTGCGCCAATTCAAACAGCAGCGCATCGCGCAAATTCGCCTCGATATTGGCAGCGCTCAAGCGGCAGCTGCCCTTGGTACCCGGCAATGAAACGTCATACACGTTGGCTGCTTTGACGATTTCGATCATCACAAAATTGCGCATGTGACGGCGCAAATCATCCACCAAAGATTTGGCATTCTCATCGAGCAACTCCGCCTCCATGATCAAGGCGGCGGGCATGCTCATCTCACACTCGCGCACCAGATGCGTGAGGCTATTGGCATTGCGGCTGCGGCATTCGGCGCGTGACAATGCTTTGTCAATCGACAAGCGCACTGAAGCGGTCGTGGCATATACCAGCACATCCATTTGCGTGAGCGAAGGTGCATCTGTGGATTGCAGGCGCAGCTCGTGGCTGGCAATGCCGTCTTCGTTGCTGTTGTGAACAGGAAACTCCATCGAAATCGCAGTT
>JAYVJQ010000343.1:0-4878 GCA_043769055.1 Allobrachymonas sp. | reverse complement strand
ATTGCTCTCGGCTAACGTGCCGACGCGCAAACTGGAATTGCCTGCGCCTCCTGCTTCAGAGGCCGGCAAAGGAAGACCATTTGAGGTCGTAGGCATTCCGCTCTCCCCCGGTTTTCATGTGGTGGAGCTTGCATCACAAAAGCTCGGCGCAGCTTTGCTCGATGAGAAACTGGGCAAGAGCCGCACGATGTATGTGCGCACCTCGGCGTTGGTGACGAATCTGGGTGTGCATTTCAAGCTCGGGCGCGAGAATTCATTGGCTTGGGTCACTACTCTGGATAAAGCGAAAGTGGTGGCGGGCGCGAAGGTGCAGGTGAGCGATTGCAATGGCAAGCTCATTGCCAGCGGCACCACAGATGCGCAAGGTGTGGCGCAACTCTCCGGCATCTCGCCGCAAGCGCCCCAATGCAATGGCAAAAAAGATGCGGAGGGCAGCAGTAATTCCTACTTCGTGAGCGCGCGCCACACCGCTGCAGATGGCGTGCAAGACATGGCGTTTACTTGGAGCGATTGGCAGCGTGGCATTGAGCCTTGGCGCTTTAATTTGCCGCAAAGCGGCCAACCGCAGCCCGACGAGAACCTGCACACGATTTTGGATCGCAGCTTGTTTCGTGCGGGCGAAACGGTTGGCATGAAGCACTTGCTGCGCACGTTAACCGGCAAAGGCTTTGGCGTGCCCAGCGCAGTGCAAGCGCCGAAAGAATTGCTGATCACGCATGTGGGCTCAGGCACGGTCTTCAAGCAGCCTGTGGTGTGGCGCAACACGGCCAGCGGCGGCCTGTCCACCGAGAGCAAATTTGCCATCCCGCCAGCGGCCAAGCTGGGCGTGTATCAGGTGAGTTTTGCCAGCCTGCAGAAATCCCGCGATGAAGAGGGCCGAGGCAATATCGACACCGTGCAATTTCGCGTGGAAGAGTTTCGCCTACCTGTGCTAGAAGGTAGCATCACGCCCGCAGACAAGGGCGCACTCGTGGCGCTCAAGAGCTTGCCCACTCAGGTGCAAATCAATTATGTGTCAGGCGGGCCAGCGGGGAATTTGCCGGTGCGCATATCCGCTTTGATTCGCGGTAAATACTTGTCTTATCCCGATTTCGATGCGTATAACTTCAGCCCTCCACGCAAAGCGGGCGAAAAGAATGATGACGATGAAACGGTGAGCACGCGAGATAGCAAGCTCATTGCCGACAAACTGCCGCTCACGCTGGATAAAGCAGGCGCTGGCAAACTCGCGATTGACAACTTGCCCGTTGCCAAGCAGCCGCAAGACATCGTGTTGGAAGCCACCTATGCCGATCCGAATGGCGAAATTCAAACACTGCGCAGCACGCAAACGCTCTGGCCTGCCAGCGTGGTGGCGGGCATTCGCACCGAGGGCTGGGCATCTGCTAGCCAGAAAATCAAATTCCAAGCACTCGCATTGGATTTAACCGGCAAGCCCCAAGCTGGCGTGAAGCTACAAGTCAGCGCCGTAGCCCGCATCACCACCACCAGCCGCAAGCGCATGGTGGGCGGTTTTTATAGTTACGACAATCAAACCGAGATCAAAGACCTCGGTAAAGTTTGCGAAGGCAGCAGCGATTCGCGCGGGCTGCTTCTGTGCGACACCAAGCTGGGCCAAGCGGGTGAGATTGAGCTGATCGTGACCGCTACCGATGCACAAGGCCGCAGCATTCAAGCGGCCAGCAGCGTGTGGGTGACCAAACAAGGCGAGCTGTGGTTTGGCGGCGAAGACCATGACCGCATTGACCTGCTGCCCGAGAAGAAAAACTACGCAGCCGGTGAGACCGCCAAGCTGCAAGTGCGCATGCCGTTTCGCTTTGCCACTGCTTTGGTCACGCTGGAGCGCGAAGGTATTTTGAGCCACCGCATCGTGCAGCTCAACGGGCAAGACCCCACGATTGAACTCAAGATTGAAGAAGGCTGGTCGCCCAATGTTTTCGTGAGCGCGCTCGTGCTGCGCGGGCGGCTGCGCGAAGTGCCTTGGTACAGTTTTTTTAGTTGGGGCATTTCTGCGCCACGCGAATGGTGGCAAGCCTTTTGGTATGAAGGCCGCGAATACACTGCGCCCAGCAGTATGGTGGATTTGAGCAAGCCAGCGTTTCGCCTCGGTGTGGCGCAGCTCGCGGTGGGCAACAAAGCGCATGAGATTACGGTCAAAGTGATGGCTGATAAGGAAAGCTACGCCGTGCGCACCACAGCCACCGTAAAGATCGAAGCCAAGCTGCCCGATGGCAAGCCTGCGGCGAATGCTGAAGTTGCGCTGGCTGCGGTGGATCAGGCTCTGCTCGAACTCTCGCCCAATGGCACATGGAATTTGCTCGATGCCATGCTGAGGCCCCGCAGTTGGGGCGTAGAAACTTCTACGGCGCAAATGGAAATCATTGGCCGCAGGCACTACGGCCGCAAAGCCGTGCCGGCGGGCGGAGGCGGCGGGCGCGGGCAAACGCGCGAGCTGCTCGATACGCTCTTGCTATGGAATCCCACCGTGCAGCTCGATGCCAACGGCCAAGCCACGGTGCAAGTGCCGCTCAACGATGCGATCACTTCTTTCAAAATTGTGGCGGTGGCCGATCACGGCACGAGCCGCTTCGGCACGGGGCAAACCACGATTCGCTCAAGCCAAGATTTGCAAATTATCAGCGGCTTGCCGCCGCTGGTGCGCGAGGGCGATGAATTCCGCGCACAGCTCACCTTGCGCAACACCACCAAAGCAGCGATGAAGGTGGAAGTGGCGCCTCGCGCCACTTTGCTTGAATTACCCAAGCAAACGATCGACATTCCCGCAGGCGAAGCGCGCGAGGTGGCGTGGAATATCACCGCGCCCCCGCAGCTCGCGCTCTCGCGCTTTGAAAGTATTTTGTGGGAGATTGAGGCGCGAGACATCACCAATGGCACAAGCGGCGCACGCGATGCGCTCAAAGCGCGCCAGCGCATCGTGCCTGCCGTACCGGTGGAGGTGCAGCAGGCCACGCTGGTGCAAGTCGATGGCAGTTATTCGCTAGATGCCGCGCTGCCCGCAGATGCGATTGCCGGGCGCGGCGGCTTGAAGATGGCGCTGCAGCCTAAGCTGGCCGAAGGTATGCCCGGTGTGCGTGATTATTTTGCGCAGTATCCCTTCATTTGCTTGGAGCAAAAAACCAGCAAATCCGTGGGCCTGCGTGATGCCAAGCTCTGGCAAAGTGTGGCCGCGCAAATCCCCACGTTTTTGGATGGTGATGGCTTAGCCAATTACTTCCCGCCGCGCCAAGGCGAGGCCAATCGCGGCAGCGATGTGCTCACCGCCTATTTGCTGGCCGCCACGCACGAAGCCTCGGGCGTGAATGCAGCGTTTAGCATTCCCGATGAATCGCGCGGCAAGATGGAAGCGGGCTTGATCGCGTTTGTGGAAGGCAAAATTCAGCGCGAATTTTGGAGCCCGCGCAAAGATTTGGATGTGCGCAAGCTCGCAGCACTTGAAGCCCTCTCGCGCTATGGCAAAGCCAGCGGGCGCTTGACGGGCAGCATCACGATCGCGCCAAATCAGTGGCCCACTCATGCGGTGATTGATTGGCTGCAAATTTTGCAGCGCGTGCAAGATGTGCCTAAGCGAGAGGAACGGCTGGCAGAAGCGCAGCAGATTTTGCGCTCGCGTCTCTCCTACCATGGCACGAAGCTGATTTTCAGCACGGAAAAAGATGATTACTGGTGGTGGCTGATGCAAAGCGGCGATGTGAACACGGCGCGTTTGATGCTAGCCGTAATGCAAGATGCCGCGTGGAAAGATGATCTGCCCCGCATGGCCAATGGCTTCATCAGCCGCCAGCAACGTGGCGCTTGGCTGACCACCACAGCGAATCTGTGGGGCGGCTTGGCGCTAGAAAAATTCTCTGTAGCGTTTGAAGCCACACCGGTGGCGGGCAACACGCGCGCTGTGTTGGGCGCGGGAGCTTCAGTAGTGGATTGGAGCAAAGTGGAGCGCATCAAAGCAACTGACTCTCAAGGTGCGGTGCATCAAGCTAGTACTTTCGGCGCGCCTGCATCGCCGGGTAACTTGAAAAACAATGGCATGTTTTTACCTTGGGGCAAAGAGGCGAAAGAAACTCTGAGCGTGACGCACCAAGGCACTGGCAAGCCGTGGCTCACGATTCAATCACTAGCTGCTGTGCCACTCAAAGAAGCTTTCAATGCCGGCTATTCGCTCAAGAAAACCGTCACGCCCGTGGAGCAAGCCGTTGCAGGCAAATACTCACGCGGCGATGTGCTGCGCATCACGTTGGAAGTCAATGCCAGCGCTGATATGACGTGGGTAGCGCTCACCGACCCGATCCCCGGCGGCGCAACGATTTTGGGCGGCGGCTTAGGCCGCGACTCAGAAATCGCTACCGCCGGCCAGCGCTCGCCCAGCGGCGCGTGGATGGCATTTGAAGAGCGCAGCTTTGAATCCTTCCGCGCATATTACGAGTATGTGCCTAAGGGGAGCTTCAAACTCGAATACACGATCCGGCTCAACAACGTAGGCGATTTCGCCATGCCACCCACGCGAGCCGAGGCGATGTATGCACCGGAGATGTATGGCGCACTGCCGAATGCGCGGGTGAAGGTTGAGGCTGGGAAGTGATGAGTCAATCCAATACAAGGAACACAGAAAGCACAGAAATCGCACAGAAAACACAGAAGAATTCAAAAGACTTTTTTGTTTTCTTTTCTGTGTCTTCTGTGCAATTTCTGTGTTTTCTGTGTTCCTGTCTTCGCTTCAACGTTGTTCAAGTTACCACTCTTTTTTTCATAGCACTCCCCGCATATTCCACAACGACTAGCATCCAGTTTTCTCATATAAAAACCGAATTCAAAGCCTCTGACACGTGGCTCTTAGATCGCCATGGCGAGCAGCTGCATCGC
>JAYVJQ010000342.1:0-3366 GCA_043769055.1 Allobrachymonas sp. | reverse complement strand
CGGCTTCAGCAGCCGCTGCGTTGCCCCGTATCATGCAGCGCTCAAGCGCTTACCTGCGTATTTGCAGCAGCTAGAAATGGAGAGCAATGGCAAGCGTGTGGATAAAAACGGCGATGCTTTGCCGTATCACACCAGCCCCGTCGTGTGGGGTGAGCCGGGCACGAATGGCCAGCATGCTTTCTTTCAAATGCTGCACCAAGGCACCGAAGTCATCCCGCTCGAACTCATCGCGGTCAAACGCGCCTCACACGATTTGCAAGGCCACCACACCAAGCTGCTGGCCAACGCCGTAGCGCAATCTCAAGCCTTCCTCCAAGGCAAAACAAGTGCTGACGGCCACCGCCATTTCCCCGGCAACCGCCCCAGCACTTTCTTGCTGCTTGATGCACTCACCCCAGAATCGCTAGGCGCTTTGATCGCGCTGTATGAGCACCGCGTGTTTGTGAGCGGCGCAGTCTGGGGCATCAACAGCTTCGATCAATTCGGTGTAGAGCTGGGCAAGGTGTTAGCCAAAGATGTGGAAGCGCGTTTGGTCTCAGGCAATTCGCAAGGTGTGGATGCATCGACCGCTGCTTTGATCGACAAACTGAAATGAATATCGTTTTTGATTTTGGCGCGGTTTTGGTCAATTGGCGGCCTCATGATGTGGTGCGTAAGCACTTCCCGAAGATCGCACATTCGCAAGAGACTGCCGCGCAATTGGCCACGAGTTTATTTGCTCACGCCGATTGGCATGCCTTCGATGCAGGTCGCGTGAGCGCGCAAGAAATTTCTCAGCAAACTGCTGACCGAGTTCACCTCGATGTAAGTGCAGTCCAACACATGGTCGGCGACATCGAAGATCATATTCAACCAATTGCAAGCTCCGTGCAACTGCTCGAAAGCCTGCATGCCCAAAGAGCCGCGCATGGCCACAAAATCTATTTCCTCTCCAACATGCCAGTGCCCTACGCGCGAGGCCTCGAGCGCCACGCCTTCATGCGCTGCTTTGACGGCGGCATCTGGTCTGGCGATGTGGGGCTGATCAAGCCGCAGCCTGAGATTTTTGAGTTGCTGGAATCCAACTTCGGCCTAAAAAACCAACCAATCCTCTTCATTGACGATCACGCAGACAACATCGCCGCCGCGCAACAAGTGGGTTGGCAAACCATTCACTTGACGGATCCACAGCAATTGACGACACAATTGCATTCAGCACTTTCACTGTAATCGCATCAACTTGATCGCCTGAGGTGCTGACTGCGCTTGGGGCACATAGTAGTCAATGAGAAAGCCGAAGGCCATCGCGCAGATGAGCACACCCAGCATCGGCTTCCAAGTGAGATCCACCGCGACGTTGAGCCAATGCTCAGAGGCGACTCGGTAGGCTGTGCGCCCGGCAGTCACGGCGAGTGCCAATTCCACGGCCACTGCCAGCAACACATCAATACCGAAAAGTATTGACGCCAATATGCTCACTCCCGTGAACGCAAACAGTAGCATGGCAAACACGGCAATCACCGGCACGACAACGACAGCACCCTCATCTGCGGCACCGGCTACCTCGGCTACACCCGACAACAGCTTTTCCCCCGCTTCGCCAGCGGCGCTAGACCCATCGAAACTCGCCTGTGCACCACCGCCCGCAAAATCTCCGCCACCACCAGACTCAAACGAGACTGGGCAACCTCCCGCATCAGATGAACCGGACCCAAGTTGCAGATCGGGCGCAGGTATGTCACCGCCACTACTGTCTGTGCTATCCCGTCTGCTCATATAGCCAGCCCAAAGCCTTATCAATAGCAGATACACGCCGTAACCCAAGCCAAGAATCATCACATAGCGAATGCCCAGCAGCCCATCAGGCCAGCTATGGCGAAGGATTTGACTGGCTACGCCCATACTCAGCAAAGTCAGTAGCCCGATCCAAAAGCTGTGCCAGCGTAAAGTGTGCCGCTCCCGGATGCCTAACGCGAGGATTTGTCTGCGAGCGCGCACGCTGCGCCAATTAGAGTTTTGGGTGGTTTTCATCGTGAGAACAGATTCTGTGCCATAATTCAACTTTCGGGTTTTCCCTGATCCGAATTTTGTGCATCACCATACATCTTGGGCGCTCAACCCGGCAGATTAGTCTGCTGAGACAACAGAGCCGCCACCGAGCCAGAGCCTCTTTTTTAAAGGCCTCTACCGCTCAGACACTTGTTGGATGGTTGATGTGATATCAATCCGTCCGAAAGTGGTCAATTAAAAGACCCTTCAGACAAAAAATAGGACTTGTCGCGCCCTGCCAAGCGGGTGCGCGGCCCGCTTTTGCATGAACGACTTTACTGAAGAATTTAAATCCATTTCTGCTGAGCATATTGCAGAAAACAACGAAGTAGCCGGCGTGGAATCTGCGCCGATAGCTATTGAAATCATAGCGAATGAAGAGATGGCTCTTGAAGCTGCTCCTCAAGTGATGGCCGAACCTGCCGGCCCCAACC
Source organism: Allobrachymonas sp. (assembly GCA_043769055.1). Taxonomy (GTDB): domain Bacteria; phylum Pseudomonadota; class Gammaproteobacteria; order Burkholderiales; family Burkholderiaceae_C; genus JANMDU01. Next base: position 904 of record JAYVJQ010000342.1, on the reverse strand, counting down.
CTTTTGAATTGCTGGGCCTGGCCCCATCGCTGGTCAAAGCCATCGCCGATTTGGGCTACAAAGATCCTACCGCCGTGCAAGCGCGCGTGATCCCGCTGGCCATGACTGTGCCTTCCAGCGAAGGCAAAACGGTGGTCAATGATTTGATGGTCTCTAGCCAAACCGGCTCCGGCAAAACCGCCGCTTTCTTGCTGCCTCTTTTGCATCGCCTGCATGTTGAACGGATCAACAAAGAAAACGAAGAGCACACCGCTTGGACCAAGGTGCTGGAAGAAGCCGCCTCCAAAGGCGAGCTGGCTCCTAAGAAGCCGAAGCGTAAAAACCCAATTGACCCGCGCAACTTCCGCGCTGCCACGCCGCAAGCCCTGATTTTGTGCCCCACCCGCGAATTGGCTCAGCAAGTGGCCAATGATGCAATTGAGCTGGCTCGCCACATGACGGGCGTGCGCATTGCCAACGTGATTGGCGGCCTGCCGTATCAAGTCCAAATCGCCAAGCTGCAAAACGCCGACCTCGTGGTGGCCACGCCAGGCCGCTTGCTCGATTTGCAACGCAATGGCCAGATCAAATGCGAAGGCGTGAAATGCTTCGTGCTCGATGAGGCTGATCGCATGCTCGATCTGGGCTTCTCCGATGATCTCGCCGCGATTCACCAGCTCACCGAAGCACGCGAGCAGACCATGATGTTCAGCGCCACGTTTGCCGCTCGCATTCAGCAGCTCGCTGCGCGCGTGATGCGCGACAACGGCAAAGCTGCCCAACGCATCGCGATTGACAGCCCGCAAGACAAACACGTCAACATCACGCAAAAGCTCTTCTGGGCCGACAACCTTGTGCACAAACGCAAGCTGCTCGACCACTGGATGCGCGAAACCACAATCGTGCAAGCCATCGTGTTTGCCAG
>JAYVJQ010000341.1:0-9123 GCA_043769055.1 Allobrachymonas sp. | reverse complement strand
TGTCCAAAGTGATTGATGTGCAGAGCTCGATTGCGCGTCCGGACGATCTAATAAATTAATTTTGGGTGAACCCAAAAATGTCGCAACGAACGTATTGGCAGGCCTGTTGTACATTTCCATTGGCGCACCCAACTGCTCAACGCGGCCTTTGTTAAACACGGCGATGCGATCACCCATCGTCATTGCCTCCACTTGATCGTGCGTCACATAGATCATGGTGGTGCCGAGTTCTTTATGCAAACGCGATAGCTCAATACGCATGTTGACGCGCAACGCAGCATCCAAATTTGAAAGTGGCTCATCAAATAGAAACACCTTTGGCTTTCGAACAATAGCTCGCCCAATTGCCACTCGCTGCCTTTGGCCACCTGAGAGATCTTTGGGAAACCGCCCTAAAAGCTCTGTGATCCGAAGAGTATCTGCAGCACGAGCGACCTGCTCATCGCGCTTAGCCCGATCAATTCCCGCTATCTTTAAGGAAAAACCCATATTTTCTGCGACGGTCATATGTGGGTACAGAGCATAGCTTTGAAAAACCATTGCTGCACCTCTATCCGCTGGCCGCAGATCATTCGCGCGCAGCCCATCAATTGACAAGTCACCGTCAGTAATCTCTTCCAACCCGGCGATCATGCGAAGTGTTGTGGATTTACCGCAACCGGATGGCCCTACAAACACCAAAAACTCACCATCATGGACCTCAAGGTCGATGCCCTTAATGACATCTACTGAACCATAACTTTTGCGAATCCCACGCAGTGAAACTTGACCCATATCAAACTCCTGATGTCGTTAAATCACTTGGCTGTGCAGCATGTCCACTAGATACTGGCTTCGCGCAACTTGTACCCGCACGAGCGTAACTAAGAAAACTGCGATACCAGACCGCACTATCTTTCAGTGTTCTTTTTTGTGTTTGGTAGTCCACATGAACGATACCAAAGCGCTTTTCGTAACCAAAAGCCCATTCAAAATTGTCCAAGAGACTCCACACCATGTATCCTGCCATCTTCACTCCTTGACTCATGGCATCACCCACCGCTGCAATGTGACGTGAAATGTAGTCTTTGCGGTGTGTGTCATGAATGCAGCCATTGACGATGGTGTCTTTGAATGCGCCGCCGTTCTCCGTGACATATAAAGGCGGTACGTCGTAATCGCGACTCATGCGAACGAGTAGCTCTGTCAAACCTTCAGGATAAATCTCCCAGCCCATATCTGTGATTTCCCGCCCACTACTGTGGACATCCCACACCCCTTTTGCGCTGATGACAGAGCGTGAATAATAGTTAACACCGAGAAAATCCATCTTTGTAGCAATCGTCTGCATGTCTCCAGCAAGTACTTTCGGCGCATCACTCTTCAAATCTTGCAACACATCATCTGGATATCCTTGTCCAAACAGCGGGTTCATGTACCAACGAAGCAATCGGCCATCTTCGAGCTTGGTCTTATTAATATCCTCGGGATCGTCCGATGCCGCATGCATTGGCGATAAATTCAACACAATACCCAGCTCACTTTTGATGCCATCAGCCCTCAGCGCCTGCAATGCCAATCCATGACTCAGCAGAAGATGATGTGACGACTGCGCAGCAGCGGCGCGATTCTTAATTCCAGGCGCAAAGATACCTTGTTCGTACCCCAAAGTTGCAATAACCCAAGGCTCGTTATGGGTTGTGATTGACTTGACTCGATCACCTAGGCACCGCCCAACCTCCTGCGCATATTCAACAAAACGGTGCACTGTGTCACGATTGACCCATCCACCTTGAAGTTGCAGCTCATTGGGAAGATCCCAATGATTCAGGGTCACATAGGGATGCACCCCGCGTTCAAGAAGCCCGTCAACCAGTCGATCATAGAAAGCCATTCCTTTTGTGTTCCATGCGCCATCGCCATTGGGTCGAACACGCGGCCAAGAAATAGAAAAACGATAGGCGCTGACACCAAGGTCCGCAATAATATCCAAGTCACCTGGCCATAAGTTGTAATGGTCGCATGCAATATCGCCATTACTTCCATCCGCAATTGCGCCAGGCTGCCGGCAAAAAGCATCCCAAACTGAAGATCCTTTTCCATCAGTTTTTGCTGCCCCTTCAATTTGAAAAGAACTAGTGGCAACTCCCCAAACAAAGTTTTCGGGAAAGGTGCTCGAATGAGGTATAGACTCGATAAGACTCATGTGATTTTTCTGTATCAACGGAGTAAATGCGGTGACGACTACTTAACTGCACCAGCGGTGAGTCCAGAGATCAGTTGACGTGATGAAATCGCAAACAAGACAATCAGCGGTATCGTTGCAATTGCCGACCCTGCCATGAGTGCACCCCATTCTGTGTCGACCGGGCTTTGTAGACTTCGCAACGCGAGAGGTAGGGTGTACATCTCTGGCGAGCGCATGACGATGAGTGGGCCGATGAAGTTATTCCATGAAGCGATAAATGTGATGAGCCCTAGCGTGCCAAGCGCTGGTTTAAGCAGCGGTAGTACGATTCGTGCGTAGATACCGATTTCACTGCAGCCATCCATCCGCGCTGCTTCAACAAGATCTTTGGGAATCGATGTATTCACAAACTGGCGCATCAAAAAAATTCCAAAAGCACTCGCCGCTCCCGGGAGGTAGAGCGCACGTGGTTGATCGATCCATCCCAAGATATCCATGATCATGAACGTAGGGATCATGTTCATAAATGAGGGCAACAGCATTGTTCCCATGACCAGTGCGAATAGCGCATTCTTCCAGCGAAACTCAAATAGAGCGAAGGCGTAGCCTGCCATGGAACAGAACAACAGAGTGAGCACTGTGGATGCCAGCGCAACGTAAAGACTCCAAGCCAAGTTTTTCCAAAACGGAATCCGTTCTTGGAGAATTTTCAGATTGTTGAGAAAATCATCGCCAAAAAACATGGGCGGCGGTAGGCTGAATATTTCAGTTCGTGAGTGCGTGGCGAACACGAACATGAAATAAAAAGGCATCAGCATAATGACTGCGCCAATGCCAACGATGGCATATGCAATCCATGGAGCGGTGTGACTATTTTTCATTGCGCGCCTTATCCTTGACTTGTCCGTGGACGGAATGCGCGATTGGTCAACCACGTCAGCAGAACTACGACAACGAACAGAAGCCACGACATCGCACTTGCAGCACCAAAGTCATTAAAGTCGAAAGCCATGCGGTACAAGTAGATCGCGGTGGTCATTCCTGCCTGATCTGAGCCACCACGACCACCTGTCAAGATAAACGGTTCTTCAAACAGTTGAAGGCCTCCGATCACACTCAACGTCACTCCAAAGTAAATCATCGGTCGCAGACTTGGTAGTGTGATATAGAAGAATTGCTGCAAGCGTCCTGCACCGTCCATCGTCGCAGCTTCGTAGATGTCTTTGGGAATAGTCTGCAATGCCGCAAGATACAGAACGACATTAAAACCAACGTATCTCCAAAAAACAATCATTGAGATGGCGGGTTTTATATTTGCTGGATTGCCCATCCAGTCAATGGGCTCGCTCGGAGTCAGCCACCCTAAGCCGGGAATGCTTCCTAGCGCATTGATCGCAACGTTTATGAGTCCGAAGTCCGTCGAAAACAAGGAGCTGAACATGATTGCGATCGCTACCGTTGAAGTGATGTAAGGTAGAAAGTACGCGCCAACTACTCCATTTCGTAATTTGCTGAAAGAAGAGTGAATAAAGTAAGCCAATGGAATAGCCACCAAATGCTGTGGTACCCCAGATGCCAAAGCCATCCAAGCTGTGTTGCCAAGTGATTTCCAAAACCATTCATCTTGTATGGCGAAGACGAAGTTACCCAAGCCAACGAATTCCATCGCTGCCAAGCCATTCGTTGGCTCCCAAGACTGAAATGCGAGATACAGCGAGAAGAGCAGGGGAAAGAGCCCAAAGATTCCAAACAAGATGACGAACGGGCTGATGAAGACATACGGAGCCCACTTTGGGGTGATGAATGACAGGTTCATGCGCTTCATTGATGCATACCTCGTTGCTTAGTTTGTGCTGAAGTCGTCGATAGATGATTCACCGCTTCGCTCTCTTCTCCAGAAGACGTTGCGCATCTGTCAACGCGAGCTTAATATCTTTGCCTTGGTCGAGCACTTTGTCTAGCTCAGTATTGATGACTTCGTCGGCGAAAGAGTCTTGTCGATGAACCGAAATTGGAACAATTTTCAATGCGGCATCACGCCACAGAAGCCTTGCTTTCTGTCCGCCCAGAAACTCCAAGGGCTCTTGATAAAACGGATGATCATGGGCTTCCAACAGCGCTGGAAAGGCATCTTGTTTCATGAACGCTTGAAGCTGGCGATCCCGATTCAGTGTGAGCAGTTTAATGAGCTCCCAAGCAAGAGGTTTGTTTGCCGCCGGGGCGCCTTTGGCGATCGCTAAGAATGCACCGCCATAAGCTGCCGCGGCTCCCTCGGGTAGCTCGCTGGCTCGCCAATTGCCTTTTGTGGCTGGGGCGAGCCAATTGTTAAGATGCCCTGCAAGCCAAGCACCCGTTAGCTGTGTCGCTAGCGTTCCACGTTTGAAGCCTTCCGACCACTCGTTTGACCAAGCCGATACTCTGGCATCAAGCTTTTGGCGTCGCACTGCTCTTGCAAGCTCGAACGCTCGCTGAAATCGAGGGGTGGTCACAAGAACATTGGACTCGGCATCAAAGTAGAGACCTTCGCCCGGCTTGATCCCAGCGCGGATGATGATATCTTTCACATCCCGCGCATGTGCCACCAAATAAGCACCTGTGTTTGCTTTGATCTTCACGCCACTAGCGACATAGCCATCCCACGAACCAGTCAGCTCGGCCTGCGTGACACCCGCCTTGGCTAGGATGTCTGCGCGATAAAGTAGGGTTCCTGGGCCAATATCCGTTGGCGCGGCTACCACCGCACCCCGACGATTCGTTGCCTGCTGAAAGGCATAGGGCACATAGCGCGATTGATGCTCGCGGATGTTGTAAGGTGGCTTCGTAAGATCTTCCAGACCATAACCTTGTGCAAAGCGCCCAACGTATCCCACCTCCAATGCCATCACGTCAGGCAAATAAAACGATGTGGATAACGCGGTCGTCATCGCTGTATGGTGGTCGGCAAATTGGCGGCTTACCACCTTGATTTCGACATTGGGAAAGCGCTTTTTCCACTCGGGTATGCTTGCTCGAACGATTTCATCAATCGCAGGGAAGGCTGCAACAGTCAATACTTGCTGTGCAAACGCGGGGGAGTAAGGGATCGCGAAAGCAAGCATCCCTGTCAGCGACAAGATGATACGGCTCGATAGCCTGCTTATCTTCATCCGGTTCTCCAAAGTTGAACAACGTACCTAGGCAACTCAAGTGCTTACACCATCAAGGGGATTATGAAAGCGCTTTCAAAGAATTGTATAGATCAATAATGGGGAGTGAACTAGGGTAATCCCGAAATCTAAACAGTCGCTGCTCGGCTGCAGCGAGGTCGCTCCTACAAGCGTACAGGCCCCGTAGAACTACGCACGATGAGATCCGGCGCAGGCAGCTGCATCTGCGGCTTTCCTCCGGACAGTAACTCCAGCACCGCCGTGGCGGCTAAGCGACCCATATCGTAGGCAGGCTGACGTACAGTGGTAAGTGGGGGCAATGCATACTCAGAACTCGGCAAGTCGTCAAAGCCAACGAGTGACACATCGTCCGGAACGCGCAAAGAGTGCCTCTGTAAGCCATGTGCTGCACCAATGGCCATTTGATCGTTGGTCGCAAAAACCGCTGTAAATTTTTGCTTAGCAGATTGCAGCGCCATGACGGCCTCCAGCCCACTGGACTCGCTGTATCGGCCACTCACCACCAATTCAGGCCTGAAAGCGATACGCTGCGCCTCGAGCTCAGCCTTGTAGCCCGCCAATCGATGCATTGCATCTGGATGTTCAGCATCGCCCGCAATAAAAGCAATGCGGCGATGTCCGAGATGAATTAAGTGGCGAGTTGCCAAACGCGCACCCGTTTGATTGTCAAAATTCAATGAATACAAATTCTGGGCTTTCACGTGACGACCTGTCACCACGACAGGAATCCGTTTGGCGCAAGCTTTCAGCGTCGCGTCTGGCAAACGGCCCGTGAGTACGACAATCCCGTCAACTCTTCTAGATAGCAGAACGTCAATACATCTAGATTCCATGGAGGCAGTCCAGTGCCCACTCACAAACAATGGGCTATAGCCCAAAGGATCCAAAGCATCTTCCACGCCTCGAAGCGCCGCCCCATAGAATGGACTGTCTATAGCCTGGGTAATGACACCGATGCTCATCGTTCTTCCGCCCGCTAACCCCCTCGCAATGGGATTGGGAACAAAATCGAGCTTTGCAATAGCCGCATCAACCGCCTGCTTTTTAGCGTCGCTGACCACCGCAGTACCATTCAAAATTCTTGAAATGGTGCTTGGCGATACACCCGCCTCACGGGCCACCATTTCGATAGTGACAGTCAATGGCGATCCGCTCTTCATGGCTCTATTTACATTCTAGGGTGGTGAATACTTTACTTACAAGCATAGTATGCCTGAACTGATCGATTTGAATGGACCGCGAATGAATCAATTGTGATGAGTCCAAAAGTAATACATAAACGGATGGATGCGCATCGCAGCCATGCAGAAAAGCCTCGAATAAGACATGGCGAAGGCCATAAAATCTGCTTTCAACGGCTCGGGTTGAGCCATATTTGCTTTTTTGGAGATCACTCAGATGACCGCAACGCCCGCCCTCTCACAACCGCACGTGATGAACACCTATGGCCGTGTGCCTATTGCGCTGTCGCATGGGCAGGGCTCGCGTGTGTGGGATGTGAATGGCAAAAGCTATTTGGATGCCTTGGGCGGCATTGCGGTGAATACGCTGGGGCACAACCACCCAAAGCTCGTGCCAGCGCTGCAAGAGCAGATTGGCAAGATCATTCATTCGAGCAATTACTATTTTTGCCCGAATGCCGAGAAGCTGGCCGCGATGCTGGTGGAGCGCAGCGGCTTGACCAATGTGTTTTTCTGCTCCACGGGCTTGGAGGCCAATGAAGCGGCTTTGAAACTGGCGCGCAAATTTGGGCACGATAAAGGCATTGAACGGCCCGAGATCGTGGTGTATGAAAAAGCTTTTCATGGCCGCAGCATTGCCACACTGAGCGCCACCGGCAACCCGAAAGTACAAGCTGGCTTTGGCCCGCTGGTGGAGGGCTTTATTCGCGTGGCGGTGAATGATATCGAGTCACTCAAAAAAGCCACGGAAGGTAATAAAAATGTGGTCGCGGTGTTTTTTGAAGCGATTCAAGGCGAGGGCGGGGTGAATCCGTTTCACATGGATTATTTGAAAGATGTGCGCAAGCTGTGCGATGAGCGCGATTGGCTTTTGATGATTGACGAAGTGCAATGCGGCATGGGGCGTACTGGCAAATGGTTTGCGCACCAATGGGCGGGCATCAAACCCGATGTGATGCCGCTGGCCAAAGGCTTGGGCTCGGGCGTGCCGATTGGTGCGGTGGTGGCGGGGCCGAAAGCGGCCAATATTTTTGCGCCGGGCAACCACGGCACGACCTTTGGCGGCAACCCACTGGCCATGCGCGCGGGTGTCGAGACGATTCGTATCATGGAGGAAGATGGTTTGCTGGAGAATGCGGCTAAAGTTGGCGCGCATTTGCACAACGCTTTGAAGCGCGAGTTGAATGGCCTCGCAGGCGTGAAAGAAATTCGCGGCAGCGGCTTGATGATTGGCGTAGAGCTCACCAAACCTTGCGGCGCGCTGGTGGGGCAATGCGCCGATAAGGGCTTGCTGATCAGCGTGACGGCAGACACTGTGATCCGCATGGTGCCGCCACTTATTTTGACGGTGGCTGAGGCGGATGAGATTGTGGCGATTTTGGTGCCGCTGGTTCGGGCTTTGCTTGCGAGCTAAGTCCTCAAAAATACAAAAAAGAGAAACACAGAAAAAAAAGAAAACAACCAAGAAAACACAGAAAAATTCAATAGGCTTTTCTTTTTTCTGCGTCTTCTGTGTCATTTCTGTGTTTTCTGCGTTACCTTCTTCTTTTGGGCACGCCAACTCACTATGAAGCACTACCTCCAATTCAACGATCTCACCGCCGATGAATACGCGCATATCTTCGCGCGCGCTACTGAGATCAAGCGCAAGTTCAAGGCTTATGAAAAATACCACCCGCTGGCCGATCGCACGCTGGCGATGATTTTTGAAAAGGCTTCGACTCGCACGCGTGTGAGCTTCGAAGCAGGCATGTATCAGCTGGGCGGCTCGGTGGTGCATTTGACCACCGAGGGCAGCCAGCTCGGGCGGGCTGAGCCGATTGAAGATTCGGCCAAAGTGATCAGCCGCATGGTGGATTTGGTGATGATTCGCACCTATGAGCAAACCAAGATCGAGGCCTTTGCTGCTAACAGCCGCGTGCCGGTGATCAATGGCCTGACCAATGAATTCCACCCCTGCCAAATCTTGGCGGATATTTTTACTTTCATCGAGCATCGCGGTGAGATCAAAGGCAAGACGGTCGCTTGGGTAGGCGATGGCAACAACATGGCCAATACCTGGCTGCAAGCGGCTGCATTGCTCGGATTCAAGGTGAATGTGAGCACGCCCTCTGGCTATGAGATTGATCCGAAGGTATTAGGTCATTTAGGAATTAAATCGGCCAGTAGCCGGGATAAAACAAGCGCAGAATGCTATGCTTTTTATAGCGATCCTCTCCAGGCATGCAAAGACGCTGATTTGGTGACCACCGATGTGTGGACCAGCATGGGCTTTGAGGCAGAGAATGAAAAGCGCAAAGCTGCATTTGCCAATTGGTGCGTTGATGCGCGCCTGATGCAAGCCGCCAAGCCCGAAGCCCTCTTCATGCACTGCCTGCCCGCGCATCGCGGCGAAGAGGTCAGCGCCGAAGTGATTGATGGCCCGCAGTCGGTGGTGTGGGATGAGGCCGAGAATCGCATGCACGTGCAAAAGGCGCTCATGGAATTTCTACTGCTGGGCAAAGTGAATTGACCCATCTGAGCTAATTGCAAGCAATCATTTCAGTCGCAAGAAAATAATGTTTTTCCTGTACGCTTATGCGGCAGAGGGAAACATCACATGTCAAAA
>JAYVJQ010000340.1:0-6051 GCA_043769055.1 Allobrachymonas sp. | reverse complement strand
AAGCGCTGCAAAATCTCGCTTCCCAGGCATTTTGGATTTGCAGGGCAGCTTGGCTCGCGGTGAGGGCACGAAGGTGCATCGCTACTTGCCGCTTTTTATTCAGAAAGAAGCGCGCTATTACGTGCGCGATGCGGTGCTGGAAGGCAAGATCACTCAAGGCAGCTTCAAAATCAAAGGAGATGTATTTGACATGCCTTTTGCCGATCCCAGCCAAGGTGAATTTCGTATCGCAACTCAGATCGCGGGTGCGGTGCTGGATTACGTGCCGCGCAGCGCATTGCCCGCGGGCAGCTTGCCATGGCCGGCACTCACCCAGATCAATGGCGAGCTGGTGTTTGATCGGCAATCGATGGCTGTGCGCGGTGCCACTGCGCGCGTGGCCAATGCCCCTAGCTTGGTGCTCAGCAAGGTCGAGGCCGCGATTGCCGATATCTCGCAAAAACAGCAGGTGGTGATCAGCACCGATGCGCGAGGAAGCGCAGCAGATGTCATGAACTTGGTGAACACCTCGCCTTTGCTTGAAATCAGCAACAAGGCTCTGCTGCAAGCCAAAGCCTCTGGCCAAGTCGATTTAAAATTACGCTTGCAACTGCCGATCAACGAACTTGACAAAAGCCGCGTGCAAGGCACGCTAACTTTGCCGGGCAATGATGTTCAGTTCTCCCCCGATTCGCCAGCCCTGCAATTGGCGAAGGGGCAAGTCTTTTTCAGTGAAAAAGGTTTTGGTTTGCGCGATGCTTCAGCGCGGGCTTTTGGCGGCGAGATACGCCTAGAGGGCGGCAGCCGCCCTCCTAGCAACATCGGCAATGCGAATAACGCCAACGATGTCCGTGTGGCCATGCGCGCGCAAGGCACGGCCACCGCAGAGGGTTTGCGTCAGGCCAAAGAATTGGGGCTTGTATCGCGCTTGGCGGCGCAGGCCACTGGCAGCACTGCCTACGAGGCCAATCTAAGCATTCGCCGTGGCCTGCCTGAAATCACCGTCAGCAGCAATCTGCAAGGCTTGGCGCTCGATTTACCGCAGCCCCTTGCCAAAACCGCAGAAGCCAGCCTGCCCCTGCGCTACGACAATTCTCTGGTGCGCGAGTCGTTGCAAGAGGGCCGCAAATTGCAAGATCAACTCAGCTTAGAAATTGGTAATTTGGCCACCGTGAATTATTTAAGAGATATCAGTGGCGCCGTGCCGCGCGTGATTCGCGGGCGCATTGGCGTGGGCTTATTGCCAGGCGAGGCGATTGCAGCCAATGATGATCCCGGCGTAGCTGCCAATATTAATTTCGCACAAGTCAACATCGATGCTTGGGAAAAATTGCTCAGCGCAGCCAGCCGCACGCCTGCGCTACAAGCCAAAGCCAATGCCAATGCCAGCTTAAGCGCAGAGACCATCGCCTATCTTCCCGCCACCCTTTCAGTGCGAGCCCGCGAGCTCACGGTGCAAGGGCGCACACTGAATAATGTGGTGGTGGGCGGTTCGCGCGAAGATCTCACTTGGCGGGCTAACCTTGATGCGCGCGAACTCAATGGCTACATCGAATACCGACAACCCAATGGCAGCAACCTAGGGCGCGTGTATGCGCGCTTGGCGCGGCTCTCGCTTGCGGCATCGAACGTCTCAGATATCGAGGCCACTTTAGATCAGCAGCCCAGCAGTATTCCTGCGCTTGATGTGGTGGTAGAAGATTTTGAGTTGCGCGGCACGCGCTTAGGCCGTGTTGAATTAGAAGCCCTCAACCGCGAGAGCGCTGGCGTGCGTGAATGGCGGCTCTCGCGACTCAACGTGAGCCTGCCTGAAGCGCAGTTCAGTGCGACGGGTAATTGGGCACTGGTGGGCGCGAGCCAGAACTTGCCACGCAACGAGCGCCGGCGTACTGCACTCAATTTCAAACTCGATATCGCCAACAGTGGAGAACTCCTCAAGCGCTTTGGGCAAGACAAAGTGATTGCACGTGGCAAAGGCGTGATGCAAGGGCAAATCGCTTGGCTGGGTGCGCCATGGGCACTGGATTATCCGAGCATGAATGGTGGCTTCAACCTCAATGTCGAGACGGGGCAATTTCTCAAAGCCGACCCAGGCATCGCCAAGCTTTTGGGTGTGCTCAGTTTGCAATCGCTGCCGCGCCGTCTTGCCTTGGATTTTCGCGATGTGTTTACTGAAGGCTTTCAATTTGATTTCTTGCGAGGTGATGTGAAGATCGAGCAAGGCGTGGCATTTACGAATAATTTGCAAATGAAAGGTGTGAATGCGGCTGTGCTGATGGAAGGCAAGGCCAATATCTTGCGCGAGACGCAAGATCTCAAGGTGGTCGTCGTGCCTGAGATCAATGCGGGCACAGCCTCTCTGGTGGCAGCTGCTATCAATCCGGCGATTGGCATAGGTACATTTTTGGCGCAGCTCATTTTGCGCCGCCCTTTGATTGAGGCAGCGACACAGGAGTTTCACGTCACTGGCGATTGGGCCGATCCGCAAATAGCGCGCGTCAAGCGCGGAAGCAGCGCGAAAACCACACCTGACGCACCTGCAGCCACTTCTACAGAGGCGACCAAGCCATGAAAGTAGCCGCGGTTCAAATGGTCTCTGGCATGGATGCGGCGCGCAATCTGCAAATTGCCCTTGATCTCATAGCGCTTGGCGCAGAGCAAGGTTGCGAATTACTGGCGTTGCCAGAGTATTTTTGTTTACTTGGTGCGCGCGATACCGACAAGCTTTCCATTGCAGAAAACGAGGGCCATGGCAAACTACAAGATGCCTTACAAGAAGCAGCGTGCAAGCACAGCGTGTGGATTGTGGCTGGCACACTGCCCTTGAAAACCAGCCAAGCAGATCGTGTGTTCAACACTTGCCTCGTTTTCAATCCACAAGGCGTGCGTGCTGCACGCTACGACAAAATGCATTTGTTCGCCTTTGACAATGGCACAGAGCACTACGACGAGTCGCGGGTGTTGCAAGCAGGCAGCAGGCCTGTGACGTTTGAGCTGGCATCGCGTGATGGGCACACTTGGCGCGTGGGCTTGTCTGTTTGCTACGACTTGCGTTTTCCAGAGCTGTATCGCGCCATGCAAGCCGATCTGATCTTGATTCCGAGCGCTTTCACGCACACCACAGGCCAAGCGCATTGGGAGACGCTGATTCGCGCCCGCGCCATTGAAAACCAAGCCTGCGTGATTGCGCCCGCACAAGGTGGGCAACATGACAATGGCCGGCAAACCTGGGGGCATTCGATGGTGGTGGACAGTTGGGGGCTTATCCTGGCGCAGCGCGATGTGGGCGGAGGCTTGGTGGTTGCTGAGCTTGATGCGGCTGCGATGCAACTGCGCCGCACACAACTGCCAGCGCTTAAACACCGCTTGATGTGATGCCGGTCTCACACGCCACGCAACACTCTCAGGCCATGCCAAAGTGATCACAAGCTCTGCAAGCGCTCGCAAAAGGCTATGGCAGCAGCTTGCGCGCCGGCCAACGCGGCGCATGGTGCTTTGGTTGGCTTTGCTGCTTTTGGTGGCTAGCTTGCTCGCCACCTTGATTTGGCTGGCCGGCCGTTTTGAGGCCAATCAAATTCAAGCGCGCGTGGAGCGTGATGCGCAAGATGCGGCCAGCGATATACGCGCTGGTCTGCTGCGCAACATTCAAAGCCTGCAAGTGGTGCGCACCAATTCACCGCTGTGGATGCAAGACGCCGAAGAGCTGCTGCGCAGCAGGCGCGAGCTGGCACGGCTGGAATGGCGCGATACAAATTTCAAGCTACTGGCCAATGCGCAAAGCCCTTTTTTCAGCGCGGCGGCTTCCATTCTCAACATACGTGACACGCCATACGGTGATTTGCAGTTGGCCTGTGAGCGTGCGCGCCGGCAAAGTGGGCCCGTGTATGCACCGAGTCATTTTGCGCCCTTAAAAGCCGGCGAGGGCAGCGAGCTGATGGAGCTTTGCTTGCCTGTGATGCAAGCAGGGCAGCATCAAGGCTATTTGATCGCAGTGTACAACCTGCAAACCGTTTTGCTGGAGATGGTGAGCAAGCCTGTGCAGCGTGGCCATGATTTATCACTCACCGAGCCAGACGGCACACGCCTAGCCATTCATGGCACGGGGCGGCGCGGCGGGCGAATGTTCACTGGCCAGCAACTGCTCGATTTGCCGGGCAACACCGTTGTACTGCGTGCTGACAGCTGGCGCAGCGCGCCCGATTTGTTTCCTAATGTGCTCACTGCGGTTGTCACGCTGATGTCGATTGCTTTGGTGGGCGTGCTCATCATGCTTGGGCGAGACATCAACCGCCGCTTGCGCGCCGAACGTGAACTGGCTGATGCGCTGGCCTTTCGCAAAGCGATGGAGGATTCTTTGGTCACGGGCCTGCGCGCGCGCGATATGCAGGGGCATATTCGCTACGTCAACCCCGCTTTTTGCGCGATGACGGGCTTTGAAGCGCATGAGCTGATGGGCCAAAAAGCCCCCATGCCTTATTGGCCGCCCGAGCTGATTGATGAATACCAGCAGCGCCAGGCTGTGCGTCTTTCGGGAAATGCGCCGCCGCGCGAAGGCTATGAGTCGATGTTCATGCGCAAAGATGGTTCGCGTTTTTCGGTGCTGGTGTTTGAAGCGCCTTTGATTGATGCGCATGGCACACAAAGCGGCTGGATGAGTGCGATTTTGGATATCTCCGAACAGCGCCGCATGGAAGAGCTCTCTCGCTCAAGCCAAGAGCGTTTGCAAGCCAGCGCCCGCTTGGCCACCATGGGCGAGATGGCCTCCTTGCTCAGCCATGAACTCAACCAACCCTTAGCCGCCATCTCAAGCTATGCCACCGGCACAGCCAATATGCTGGAGCAGCCTGGGAGCGCCAGCCCGCAAGATGTCTCGCATGCTTTGTCGCGGATCGCTGCCCAAGCGGAGCGAGCGGGTAAGGTGATCAAATCGGTGCATGATTTTGTGCGGCGGCGCGAGAGCAAACCTGAGCGCGTATCGGCAGAGGCTTTACTTGGCACAGTGATGCCACTGGTGCAATTGCAGGCACGCAAACATGCCGTGCAAGTGCAAGTGGGTTCACTGCAAGATTTGCCTGCGGTTCATGTGGATCGCATCATGGTGGAGCAGGTGCTACTCAATTTGGCGCGCAATGGCATTCAGGCGATGGAAGCAACTGCACCTTCGCAACGCATCCTGCATATTCGCATCCGGCTGCGACCATCGCAGTGGTTAGAGTTTTCTGTAGAAGATTACGGCCAAGGCATCACGGATGAAACCGCCAAACAACTCTTCACCCCTTTTTTCTCGACCAAACCGGATGGCATGGGGCTGGGCCTGAGTCTGTGCCGCACCGTCGTGGAGCAGCATGGCGGCTCGCTCATCTTTGAGCCTAACTTACCACGCGGCACCAGATTTGTTTTTACCTTACCTGTGGCTTCTACGGACGCAGCTGCTGCGCCTGTTGTGGCACACTAAAACAGTGTTCAAACCTGCTGATTCTTTGGTCTACATCGTCGATGACGACACCAGCGTGCGCGATGCGCTGGCTTGGCTGTTGCGTTCGCGCCGGCATCTGCATGAAGGCTATGCCAATGCAGAAGACTTCTGGGCGCTGATCCAAAGCTCTGCGCCTCGTCAAGCGAGCTGCGTGTTGCTCGATGTGCGCATGCCCGGCATGAGTGGGTTGGCACTGTTTGACAAATTACTCAGCCTGCCATGGGCTGCCGCTTTGCCGGTGATCTTCCTGACCGGGCACGCGGATGTGCCAACGGCAGTAGATGCCGTCAAACGCGGTGCTTTTGATTTTTGTGAAAAACCGTTTTCCGACAATGCTTTGGTTGATCGTGTCGAGCAAGCCCTTGCGCAAAGCTTTGAGGCGATCTCCCAATTGCAAGGCCGCCAGCACATGGCGGGGCGCATTGCTGAACTCACTGAGCGCGAGCGAGATGTCATGAGCCTCGTCACGCAAGGCTTGCCGAATAAACTGATCGCAGATCAACTCGATATCAGCGTGCGCACGGTAGAAGTTCACCGTGCACGCGTGTTCGACAAGATGGGTGTGAAATCAGCTGTTGAGTTGGCTAATTTAATGC
>JAYVJQ010000339.1:0-5014 GCA_043769055.1 Allobrachymonas sp. | reverse complement strand
CGGCACGATATTCGGATGCGCATTGCCGCTGCGCCCGGGCACGCGGCCATCGAGCAAATGATTGGCGCTGTGCGGGTGGAGCAGGGCGAGGCCGTTGTCGTAAAGAGAGGACTCTACAAACTGACCTTTGCCGCTGGTGTGGCGCTCTTGCAGCGCGAGCAAGATGCCTAAAGCCGCGCTCATTCCAGTAGCCACATCCACCACGGGAATGCCCATACGCAAAGGCTCGCCGCCCTTCTCACCATTGATACCCATCAGGCCCGTCATCGCCTGAATCGCCGCGTCATACCCCGGCAAACCGCCCAGTGGGCCATCTGCACCAAAGCCACTCACGCGGCAATGAATCAGGTGCGGAAATTTCGCGTGCAAAGCATCAAATCCTATGCCCCATTTTTCCATGCTGCCCGTTTTGAAATTCTCTACCAGCACATCCGCAGTTTCCAGCAGCTTGAGCAGCGTTGCGCGCTGCGCCGGATCATACAAATCCATCGTCATGCCGCGTTTATTGCGGTTCAACCCCAGAAAGTAGCTGGCCGTGCCCTGCGCATTAAACGGCGGCCCCCAGAGGCGCGTTTCATCGCCCTGCGGCGGCTCGATTTTCAAAACATCTGCGCCATGATCTGCCAAGATTTGCGTGCAATACGGGCCACCGAGCACGCGCGAGAGGTCGATGACTTTGATGCCTTGCAGGCTGCTTGTGTTTTTTGCTTCGGATTGCATGGATGAGATTATCGGCGCTCAAAGATAAAGGCATTTGCAGCCTGGTGAATCTCAATGCCAAGCCTTGCAGCAATTGAGTTTGGCTGCTAAAGCCTGGTGCTTGGTAAATTGCCGGTTTTTTGCGCGAGGATATCTAAACCGTGCCAAATCCCTAAAGCATCCGCAGGGCGATCAATGGCTCGCTTGGCCATCAAACTGTCTAGCAGCATTTGAAAGATGGCATGTTCCGCAGGCAAGCGTGGAATATCAGCGTGGAGATGCCTGGCCAATAGCTCATTGAGCGAATCGCCGCGAAACGGCCTAGAGCCCGTGAGCATTTCATACAGTATCACGCCCAAGCTGTAGAAATCGCTGCGATGTGTGACTTCTTGCCCGGTCGCCTGCTCGGGGCTCACATAATAGGGCGTGCCAATCACCTGTCCATGCTCAGTACTGACTAGACTCTCGGGCAGCAAAGAGCCCGTATGTTCGCCGATATTTTTGACGATACCAAAATCCACCAGCACCAGCTCGCCGCCTCGGCTTCGGAACATCAAATTATCGGGTTTCAAATCACGATAGACCAAGCCCAGCTTGTGAATCGCATTCAAGGCGCTGACAATTTGGCGCAGCAAATCAATCACGCGGCCCTGCACCTGAGCGGGCGTGCCAGTGAATGAATTACTTGGTGCACCGCGCCCGCGAATCTCTTCTTTCAGCGTACCGCCCGAGAGGTATTCCATCGCAATATAAGCGTAATCGTCGGTGAAACCTTGGTCAAAAATGCGTGAGACATGATGGTGCGTCAAATTGGCCAGCACCGCATACTCTTGAATGAATCGGCGCAGCATCTCTGCATCGTTGGACATTGAGGTGCGCAGCACCTTGAGCACCACTTCACTTTTTTGTGCGGAGGAATAGGCCAGATATACATCGCTCATGCCACCTTCGCCCAGCTTGCGCACAATTTGATAGCCGCGAAAGCTTTGCTGCATGCTGTGAAAGCTGCCCGATTGCAAATTCCACAACGATTCTTTGAGAGCATCTTTTGCTGCGCGCGCCGTCATCTGCGAATTGCGCTCGGCGGCTGATTGCAGGGCTTGGTTTTGCACGCTGTGGGGTGTGTGGGTTTGTGAAAGGGCGGCCACTGAGTTGAGTTTGAGCACCTCACAAGCGGCCACCGGCTTTTCACGGCCACGCAGGTTCACCGTGGCTTGCCGTCCCAAATGAAGGCTTGGGCCAGCCAGCTGCGCGGTATCCATGCTGGCGACCACGGCCCAGCCCAATTCTTTACCTGCGGCTTGAAGGCGCGAAGCAATGTTCACGCTATCACCCAGCGCGGTGATCTCCGGCGAATCAGCCCCGCCCAATCGACTCAATGTGACTTCTCCGCTGTGCAAACCGACGCCCACACTAAAGGCAGGTAAGCCGCGCTGGCCATACTGCGTTTCAACCCATTGTTTGAAGCCGACCACGGCCTCTTGCAGCCCGCAAGCGGCGGCCAATGCGCGTTGAGCGTGCCTTAAATCGGTATCGCCGTCGGTGGGTCTGTCTTCAAACAAAGCCAGCAGCCCATCGCCGAGCATTTTCAGGTGGCTGCCACCAAATGCCACCACTGGTCTGCAAGCCAGTTCAAAATAGCGGCCTAAGAGCGTTGCTAGTTCTGATGCGCTGAGCCGCTCGGCCATGGTCGTGAAGTTACGTATATCGGCAAACATCACGGTTGCTGTGATCATGCTTACTGGCGCGTCGGATGCACTGGCGGACACACTGAAGCCTGAGCCGAGCAGACTTGAACCCGGATATCCCGAGCTAGGAAAGCTTGCGGCTGAAAATTGTTCGCGATACAACTCGCGTGTTTTTTCTTCAATGAGCGCTGTGGCCCGGGCCACTGCATGCTCTTTTTCGCGGTTAAAACGCTCTACCTTTTTCAATTGGGAGGCAATGGCGTCCAGCAGTTCCTCGCGCCGAAAGGGCTTGGTCAAATAGTCATCGGCGCCTAAGCGCATACCACGGCGCATACTGTCTCGCTCATCAGCGGCTGTGAGCATGATCACGATGCAACGGTCCAATTCAGGATGATGCCGAATTGCATCCAGCATTGCGAAACCGTCCATTCCTGGCATGTTGATGTCGGTGATCACGATGTCGGGCAGCATGGAGCGCGCAATCACCAAGCCATGTTGACCGTTGGGCGCGGTGGCTACCTCATAGCCTTCTAGGCTGAGTAGGCGCTCAATGTTTTTGCGAATTGCCTCTTCGTCTTCAACTACCAAAATTCGATGCATGCTGGCTACCTGTTTTTACCACTGCGCCAATGTTAGACTGAAAACATGACATCGCCAAATTCCTTGCCCAGTTCCAGCGGCAGCGCAATCAGTGCAGAGCAATTGCTGCTCTTGCTGGATCATTTGCAGGGTATTGTGGGCTATTTTGATACGGCCAACTGTTGCGTCTATGCCAATCATGCGTATGCAAGGGCCTATCACACCACGGTGCAGGCGATGCGTGGGCAGCACATTCGCGCCATCATTGGCGAGGCGGGCTGGGCCTTCGTTGAGCCCTACTCCAAGCGGGTGTTGTTGGGCGAATCTGTTCGCTACGTGCGTGAAATCGACCAAGGCTTGCCCAGCGCACATTGGATCGAAGCGCATCTGGTGCCCAATGCGCAGGCCGATGGCCGCATCGTGGGTAATTTCGTGTTCATCGACGATGTGACCGAGCAATACCGCACGCAGCAAGCCGTGCGCGAGAGCGAAGAACGCGCTGAGCGATTCATTCAAGCGGGCATGGAAGGCATTGTGTTTTACCGTGACGGTCATATTTTTGATTGCAACGATGCGTTTACTCGGATGCTAGGTAAACAGCGCGAACAATTGATTGGCATGCGTGCCAGCCAAGTGTTTCAAAAGAAAGATTGGGAGTTCGCAGAAAAGCACATGCATTTAGGGCGCGATCACATGTATCCCGCCCAACTTCCGCGTGCAGACGGCTCGTTGGTCACCGTGGAGATCATGGGCCGCCCGGTGATGCTCAATGGCCAAAGTGCCTCGGTGGCCAGTGTGCGCGATACCTCGCAAATTACCAGCATGAACGAGGCTTTGCTGCGCTCGCAAGCGCGCTACCGCTCTTTGGTCGACAACTCCGATCAAGGAGCGATTTTTATTTTGGACCGCAGGGTGGTGTACTCCAACCCAGCCGCCCAACGATTTTTTGAACTGAGCGAAACGCAATTGCATGATGTGCAGTCCGTGCATCTCCTGCATCCTGATGACCGCGCCTTTGCGCTGAAGCGGCGCAAGCAAATGATTGCCGGAGACCCTGATCGCACGGCGGTGCTGCGCACCATTTCGCCGCCTAGCGCGCAACTCACACCCGAGAGCAAAATTGGCTGGGTGCGACTGCATGGCTCCATTCTCGAATGGGATGGACGCTGGGGCGTGCTGATCTTTTTGACTGACATCACCGAGATGCGCGAATCGCAAGAAAAAATGCGCAAATCGCTCGCACAAGAAAAAGAATTGGGCGATCTCAAAACCCGCTTCGTCTCGATGGCCTCGCATGAGTTCCGCACGCCATTGGCCACGATTCAAACCAGCTCCGAGTTGCTGGAGCACTACAACGAGCGCCTCTCCGCTGAAGAGCGCGCCGATGCGCTGGCCGATATTCAGCGCGCCGTGCAGCGCATGCAAGGCATGATGGAGAGCTTCTTGGCTTTCGGGCGCATGGATGCGGGCCTGACCGCCTTTGCACCCAAGCCCGTGCAGGTGCTGGCCTGTCTGCAAGGCTTGCTGCACGAAACGCGAGTTGCGCAACATCGCAGGCATGCAGTGTCTATCTATTTGGAGCCTCCATTGGCTGCTCAAACCAGTTTGCAACTCGATGAAATGTTGCTTGGGCAAATGGTCATGAACCTGATCACCAACGCCTGCAAATACTCCGCGCAGGGCACACAAATCTCCGTCATTGTCTCGCAGTTGATCGAGGCAAATTCTTGCTGGTTAGTGATCTCAGTTAAAGACCAAGGCCTAGGCATTCCTGCAGAAGATCAGCCGCGCTTGTTTCAAAGCTTTCACCGCGCCTCCAACGCCAATACCATTCCTGGCACCGGCTTGGGCTTGGCTATCGTCGATCGAGCCGTCCGAGCACATGGCGGCAGTGTTCAAGTCAACAGCACACTGGGTCAAGGCTCAGAATTCACCTTGCGATTGCCTTGGGTGACTGGGGTCTGATGAGCTTGGTCGTGTCAACCAGAGTCGGTGGCGCTGCCCAACTGGTGCAGCCTTGCATAGTGGCCAGCCAAGCCAATCAACTC
>JAYVJQ010000338.1:0-3232 GCA_043769055.1 Allobrachymonas sp. | reverse complement strand
GGTCATTGATCACGCGATCACGTCCACGATCAGTCGCACGATCATTACCCACGGCTCAACCGAGGTGATGGTGCTATCGATGCTGATTTTTGGCGGGCCGACGCTGTTTTACTTCGCGCTGGCGCTCACCATTGGCATTTTGTTTGGCATTTATTCCTCCGTTTTCGTGGCAGCCGCGATTGCCATGTGGCTGGGCGTTAAGCGCGAAGATTTGATCAAAGCCAGCCTGAAAAAAGAGGGCGAAGATCCCAACGATCCGAACGCGGGCGCGACCGTTTAAGTTTCATGTCAGAAACAAGTTGCGCTTGTGGCGCAATCGATACAAGAAACCTCAATACTTGGCATTGGTAACAGCTGGTCACGGGCTACTTACATTCCTTGACCCAGCGGACGGGCTTTGCTTGTAATATCGCAGTCTTGCGGCGCTTACATAGCGTCATGGATTTACTTTTCCTATTTTTGCAGTGAGCAGTTCACCCATTCAGCGCCCCGCCAACCACGCCGCACTGGCCCGCCAGGCGCGAGCAGTGTTCGTGGAGCAAGCGGTCAAGCTGCTGACCGAGCTGTCCAGCGACATCAGCACACGCCTGTCCACGCTGTTTGAGCAATCGACCAATGCACGCGAGGCACAAGACCGGCGCGATGCGATGATCGCATTCCAACAAGGGCAGATCAAGTGGCTGGAGGGCACAGACCGCGCTTGGAAGCAGGCGGCCCCCGCAGATTTGTCGATGTCCAGTGCGCGCTTGCCAGCGCTGAATTTGGAATTGATCGGCAACGAGGTAGTCGAGAGCAAAATTCTCTCCTCCCGGCTTGCCATGCGCATGCTCGATAAATCAGGCTGGGAACTGAATGATTTGCAAGTGCGCGTTCGCCTGCTCGACGACATCGAAGAACTGGATAAAACCGATATCTTGCGACCCGAAGCCTGTGCGCAGTTGATGCTGGAGCAGTGGCTGGCCTCTGGGCTCAAGCAAGAAGCTTGGCTGGCCGTGCAAGATGTGATTCAGCAATCCTTTGGCGACAAAATCGTCAAAGCCTATAAAGCTACCAACGAATTCCTCATCTCCCAAGGCGTGATGAAGGAAATCGATCTGCGCTCCAACTTGAAGCGCACGCCCAGTGCTGTGGTGCCCAAAGCACAGGCAGCATCTGTTGATTCGGCGGCCAGCCAGCCTGCTGGGCTCACGCCATCCCAGCCGGGTGGTTTGACCGGCTATGGCTTGTCGCAGCGGGGTCAATTTGGCTACACCAACCAAGGTGCGCTCAGCCGCGCAGGCAATGCCTCCGCGCAAATTGCCGAGCATGTGGCCAAGCTGCGCGCTCAAGCCGCTCAATTTGCCGCGCAGCAGGCCGCAGCTGCGGCAAGCGGTTTGGGCAGTGGCTTCAGTGGCTTTACAACGGGCATGTCTGGCCCCGGCGGCGTGCCTTCAACTGGCGGTGGATCGGTTGTGGGGCGTGGTGGATCGCAACAAGGCTATGCAGGCCAGCAAGGCCAGCAGGGTCAAATGGGCGGCGGTGGTGGTGGCGGTTCAGGCCAAGCCGCACGCCCAGGCCGCGCCGCTGTGGCCGATTACTACGCCGAATCCGCAGAATACGAAACGCGCATGCAAACCGCTGCTACGCCACTGGCACGTGCCCGCATGCGTGCGCAGGGCGTGATGGGCCAGCTCAAGAGTTTGCTGGTCAACCGCGTGGCGGGTTTTGAAGACACGCGAGGCCCTCAGCTGTCGCCCCAATTGGCAGCCGCGATGGTGCAGCGCCCCGCAGCGATGCGCACCCCCGGCTATCAGCGCACCCAACAAGGCGGCGCAGCTCAAACCGTGCAGGCCAAAATGCAGACAGGCCGGGGCGGTGGCACTTACACGCAAGAGGCGATGATGCAAGCGCCGGTGTATGCCGGTGTGAACGCCCAGATCATTGAGGGCATGCAGCCCGTTCAGGTCAACCAAGCCCTGCGCGAGCAAACCCAAGAGCTGAAAAAGAAGGCCGACACCGATACCGAGAAGGCCACGATCGAAATCGTGGCGCTGATGTTTCAAAGCATTTTGGCCGAAGAGCGCATCCCCACCAATGTGCGCGTGTGGTTTGCGCGCTTGCAAATGCCGGTGCTCCGCTTGGCACTGGCGGAAGCCGAATTTTTTGGCACGATGCAACACCCTGCGCGCCGATTGATTGACCGCATGGGTTCTTGTGTATTGGGTTTTGATGCCAATGTAGGCAGCGTCGAGCTAGAAGCTGAAATCAAGCGGATTGTGCAAACCATTGAGCAATACCCAGAAACCGGGCGGCGCGTGTTCCAGCTGGTGTTTGATGAGTTTGAGAAATTCCTTGGTAAATTCCTCACCGAAAATAAAAACACCGCCAAAGTGGTGTCGCTGGCTCAGCAAGTTGAGCAAAAAGAGACCGCCGCGATTCAATACACACTGGAGCTGCGCAAGATGCTGGGCAAAATGCCCATGAGCGATGTGATTCGGGAGTTCCTCTTCAAAGTCTGGGCCGATGTGATGGCCGTCGGATCGATGAAACATGGCCCCCAGCATGCGCAAACGCTGGCGCTCAAGCAAGTGGCGGCTGATCTGCTCTGGGCCGCCAGCGCCAAGCCCAGCCGCGCTGAGCGTGCCAAGGTGATTGCCGATTTGCCGCCCCTGCTCAAGCGCATGCGCGAGGGCATGCTGATGCTTGGCTTCAATGCCGCTAAACAAGAAGAGCACATCAAAGCCATCAGCGATACCTTGGCCGAAGTGTTCATGAACAAAACGGCGGCCATGGATCAAGGGCAAGTGGCTGAAATTGCGCAGCGCATCAAGCATTTGGAAGACTTTGTCTCCGAGGAAGAGGTGGGCGATTTGACACTCGATGCGGAGAGCATCGAGCTGATGCTGGGCATCGACATGACGGGCGTGGAGATCGTCAGCGAAGGCGGCAGTGATGCAACCAATGCCATGCGCGCTTGGGCTGCCGAGTTGGAGCGTGGCAGCTGGTTCCATTTGGATTACAAAGGCAAGATGGTGCGCGTGCAATACTCGTGGAAGAGCAAGCGCGGCCAGCTGTACTTGTTTGCCGATGCATCGGGCCTGACGTATTTGTTCCAAATTCAACGCTTGGCGGCTTTTTTGCAAGCCGGCCTGATGGCGCCGGTGGAAGACGAAACCTTGACCGTGCGGGCGACGCGCGTTGCGTTGGGCAAGATCGATGCGCGGCCCGATCGCTTGCTCACGGTGAGTTGATC
>JAYVJQ010000337.1:0-3299 GCA_043769055.1 Allobrachymonas sp. | reverse complement strand
GAGGCGTGGAGCAACGCACCGACAAACGCCCGATGATGAGCGATTTACGTGAATCGGGAGCGATTGAGCAGGACGCCGATGTGATTATGTTCATCTACCGCGATGACTACTACAACAAAGACAGCAAAGAACCCGGCGTGGCCGAGATCATCATCGCCAAGCAACGTAACGGCCCGACTGGCACTTGCAAACTCGCTTTCTTGAAACCTATTACTAAGTTTGAAAATTTGGCGGCAGGGATGAGCGATGATTTTTAGAAGTAAACTATTTCGTAATGCGGGTGTCGTTCAATGGTAGGACTCTTGCTTCCCAAGCAAATAACGTGGGTTCGATTCCCATCACCCGCTCCAACATGTTAAAAGCCCTTCGTGGGCTTTTTTGTATTGGCAACTATGACCAACTTACGACCTTCTCCTGAACCTCTCAGCGCTTACCGCAGCTTTTCAACGATTAGCACGCGCTGGATGGACAACGATGTCTATGGGCATGTGAACAACGTGGTGTATTACGCTTGGTTTGACACGGCGGTCAATGGCTATTTGATGGAGCAGGGCGCTTTGGATATTCACGCGGGTGCTGTGATTGGCCTCGTGGTCGAGACGCAGTGCCATTACTTCTCGCCCATAGCTTTTCCGCAGCGCGTGAGCGCGGGCATTCGCGTGGCGCATGTGGGCAAATGCAGTGTGCGCTACGAGGTGGGCTTGTTTGCAGATGATGAGCCGCTGTGCGCAGCCAAGGGGCATTTTGTGCATGTGTATGTGGATCGCGCCACGCGCAGGCCTGCGGCTTTGCCTGATGTGCTGACGGCAGCGCTGGAGCGTATCAAGGCATGACCGCCGCGCCATTTCCGCAGCGCATTGCGATTGGCATCGTGCTGCTGCTGGGCGTGGTGTTTGCGTCGAACCACATCGCCGCCCGCTTTGCGTTTGACCATGGCACGGGTTTGGTCACTGCCGTGCTGGTGCGCTCAGGCGTAACGGCGCTGGCGCTTTTGGCGGTGGTGCTGTGGATGCGCCTGCCTTTGCGGCTCGGCCACTATGCCGTGCCCAAGCGCTGGGTGCTGGCGCTGGGCGGCTTGATTGCGCTGCAAAGCTTGCTGCTGTATTCGGCAGTGGCGCGCATTCCTGTGGCATTGGCATTGTTGGTGTTTAACTTATTTCCTGCGCTGTTTACCTTGCTCAACTGGGCATTGGGCGGCCCGCGCCCGAGCACCAAGGCGCTGTGCTTGATGGCACTCATCTTGGCCGGTTTGACGCTGGCACTTGATGTGCCGGGGCAGTTGGCCAAGCCCGGTGTGATGGGCGGCAGCTTTTGGGCCGGTGTAGCTTTTGGATTTGGAGCGGCCAGTGTGTTTGCCGTAGCGCTGCGTGTCACTGAGTTCAAACTCAAAGCCCTCACCGGCCCGGTGCGCAGTTTGTGGACGATGGGGCTGGTCACTTGCATGCTCGGCGCTTTGTCTATTGCCGTATTCGCAGGCGCAGCAGGCGAGGGCGCGGGGCAGTGGATTGCGCGCAGCATGCATTGGCCAAGCGATTGGATCGGCTGGCTGGGCTTGGCGGGTCTTACGCTGTGCTACGGCTCAGCCTTCTCTGTGCTGTTTGCACTCATGCCGCGCTTGGATATGGCGCGCAATGCGCCCGCGTCGAACATCGAACCCGTGGCAGCACTCATCCTCGGCTGGGCGCTGCTGGGTCAAACGATGAAGGCCGTGCAATTGATGGGCGCAGTCACCGTGGTCGTGGGGATTGTGTTGTTGGCTTTGAGTGGGCGAAGAGTTTGATATTGGAACTATTAATTTGATAGCACTCCACGCAGCATTTGTGTCGGGCGCATGCTCAAAACACCTCAAAAAGCCAATCAATCATCATGAAATGTCTTGTCGTTGTCGCTCATCCACTCGCTGATAGTGCATGCCATACCTTGGCTCAGGCCGCAGTGTGTGCTTTGCAAGCGCAGGGGCATGAGGTGCAAGTGGAGGATTTGTATCAAAGTGACTTTGCACCCGTGCTCACTGCCTCAGAGCGCACCAGCTATTACGCACCCAGTTTCGATGCCGCAGCTGTACAGCAGCAGGCGCAGCGGTTGATCGAAGCCGAGGTCTTGGTTTTGGTGTTTCCCACGTGGTGGTTTGGCTTTCCAGCCATATTGAAAGGCTGGTTTGACCGTGTTTGGGCACCCGGTATTGCCTACGATCACGCGAAAGATTTGGGTGCGATCCAACCGCTACTGTTGAACTTACGCAAAGCACTGGTGATTACTTCGCTGGGCTCGCCATGGTGGGTCGACCAACTGATCATGCGTCAACCGGTCAAACGCATACTCAAAACAGCACTTTTTGGTACTTGCGCACCTGAGTGCAAGCCACAAATGCTCTCGCTTTATCAAGCTGAGAAACTCACTCAACAGCAAGTAATACAGTTCTGTCACCGCATCGAGCGTGTAATCCGGCGTTGGCAGTAGTTTGTTGCAAAAAGGAGTGAGACAAGAATTTATTGATCCGGCACGATGAAGTCTGAAGTTTCCGTTCGGGCTGACCCTTCGATACCTCAGGGCAGGGCAAACGGTTAGTACATCATCGGGCCGAAGCAATACGTATGCAATTCATGGGTGTTTTTGCGATTTTTACATCGTCCCTCAGAGTTCATCTCAGCTTCAAACCCGCTCAAACTTGGTGATAATGCGTCACGCGCTCGACTTCGTTCTTGCTGCCCAAGATCACGCTCACGCGCTCGTGCAGTTTGGTTGGCGCAATGTCCATGATGCGTTGCACTCCATTTGTGGCCGCGCCGCCAGCTTGCTCGATCAGCCAGCTCATGGGGTTGGCTTCGTACATGAGGCGCAGCTTGCCGGCTTTCTCAGGCTCGCGCTTGTCCCACGGATACATGAACACACCGCCGCGCGTCAAGATGCGGTGCACATCGGCCACCATGGCAGCTACCCAGCGCATGTTGAAATCTTTGCCGCGCGGGCCTTCTTTGCCAGCGAGGCATTCATCAATGTAGCGGCGCATGGGCGGGGCCCAGTGGCGCATATTGCTCATGTTGATGGCGAATTCTTTCGTGTCGTCGGGGATGCGCACATTCTCTTGCGTGAGCACAAAGCTGCCTTGCTCGCGGTCGAGCGTGAACATCGCCACGCCATCACCCACGGTAAGTACCAGCGTGGTTTGTGGGCCGTAGATGCAGTAGCCTGCCGCTACTTGGGCTGAGCCCGCTTGCAGAAAATCTTGCTCACTGACTGCGCTGGAGCTTTCGGGTTTGACGAGCACGCTAAAGATCGTGCCGATGCTGGAGTTGATG
>JAYVJQ010000336.1:0-3170 GCA_043769055.1 Allobrachymonas sp. | reverse complement strand
GCCTGATGGGCAGGCTTATATCGACCGCGTGCAGCAGCGTGCCACGCGCGATTAAACAATGACGCATCGCCTCCTGATCGCAGGTGCAGGCATTGGTGGCTTGGCCGCCGCGCTCGCATGTGCGCAGGTGGGCTGCGAAGTGACTGTGCTCGAAGCTGCGGCTGAGTTAGGCGAGGTGGGCGCAGGCATTCAGCTTGGGCCCAATGCGATGAAGGTGGTGGCCAAGCTGGGGCTGCAAAGCCAAGTGATGCAAGTGGCCAGCCAGCCCGAAGCAATCGTGATTGCTGATGCGGCCAGCGGAAAGCCGATCAGCCGCATGCTGCTGGGCAAGGCGGTTGCGCAGCGCTACGGCGCGCCCTATGTGAGCTTGCACCGCGCGGATTTGCATCGCGTGTTGCTCGCTGCTGCGCAGGCGGCGGGTGTGGCGATTCATACCGGACAATCGCTATCAAAATATGAGCATTCCGCGCAGGAAGTATACCGGCTAGATGCCAATTTAGCTTTGAAAAGCGATGCATTGATCGGCGCAGATGGCCTGTGGAGCAAAGTGCGTGAGCAGCTCTTGGCCGATGGCCCGCCACGCGCCACCGGGCATGCAGCATTTCGTGCCTTGATTGCGGCGGATCATATGCCGCAGGCGCTGCGCACGCCGCATGTGCGCACTTGGTGGGCGCGCGATGTGCATGTGGTGAGTTATCCGCTGCGTGGCGGTCAGTTGTGGAATCTGGTGGTGCTGGCCGAGATGCCGGGCAGCGATCAAAGTGGCTGGAGCTTACAGGCCAGCAGCAATGAAGTCATGCAACTTTTTCAGCGCACCGAGCCGCAACTGCGCGAGCTTTTAGAAGCGGGAAACACACAAGGCTGGCGGCGCTGGAATTTATTCGACCGCGCGCCCTTGCCCGCAACCGATATGGCCCGTGGCCGCGTTGCCCTGCTAGGCGATGCCGCGCATCCGATGCTGCCCTATCTCGCGCAAGGCGCAGCCATGGCGCTAGAAGATGCATGGCGATTGGCCCGCAGCTTGACGGCGTACCAAGATGCACCCACCGCCCTCGCGCATTACGCCAAAATTCGCGCTCTGCGCAACGAGCGCGTCGTGCGTACCGCGCAGCGCAATGGCCGCATCTTTCACCTAACCGGCCCGCTGGCGCTGGCGCGCAATGCGGTGCTGGCTCTGCAAGGCACGCAAGTACTGGGCATGCCTTGGCTCTATGGCGTTGAATAAATGCTATTATTTATATAGCATTTCACGCATATCCTATGCCGGCTAACTGCCCAAAAGCCTTTAAAAACAATGCATCATGTTGCGCGCAGCACCAATTGCGGCGCGATCTGTCTGCGCAGATTGTGCGGCATCACACCGCGCTGCCCCGCAGTCGATGCGCTGGGCAAAGCGCATTGCATGTGTAGCATCTGCGCACATTCGCGGCCTAGTCGTTCACCATCAATTTGCAAGCTGCTCAGGCCACCGCCCCAATGGCGTGCAATCGGAAAATCGCCAAATCCAAGCAAGCCCAGTGCATCGGGGCAGCGCAGCCCTTGCGCGTCAGCGGCCAACCAAGCGCCCATCGCCAACATGTCGTTGGCAAAGGCCATGCCGCAATGCACCGGCAGCGTTTGCTCGGCTAACCATTGCGCAAATACCTCGCGCCCCGCCTGCACCGGATCGCCCACGGGCGCGGTGATCACGCGCGCGCTGCGCCCCGCTTCTTGCATCGCCTGCGCAAAACCTTGTCCACGCACATGCGCCCGATAGTCTTCGCGCACGCCACTGTCGATGAACACGGCATCGCGGTAGCCGCGCGAGAGCAGCGTATGCGCCATCAACGCGCCCGCCTCGTGGTGATCAAAGCCGACTTGCCCAATCTCGTCAGTGGCCTGCGGATTCCAGTCCCACATCTCAATTACCGGCATGCCAGATGCAATGGCTTGCTGGATCAAATCGCAGGCACCGGGATGATGGTGTCGCCCCGTCAGCACCAAGGCGGCAGGCGCCCAGCCGAGCACCGCCCGAATCTGCTGCTCCTCTTGATCAAGCGAGTAATCCGAGCTGGCCACCAGCATTTGCAAGCCCGCAGTTTGCAAGCCTTGGCCCAGACCATGCAAGGTGTCGGCAAAGATAGAGTGCGACATATTGGGCACAATCACTGCCACAATAGGTGAGCGCCCACTGGCCAAACTACCCGCTTGCAGATTGGGGCTGTAGCCTGTGTGGCTCAATGCTTCGGTGATTTTCTGCGCTGTCGATTGCGCCACTAGCGCAGGCGAACGCAAGAAACGTGAGACGGTCATGGTCGTCACGCCGGCATGGTTGGCCACGTCTTTGAGCGTTACTCGTCCGTGGCCTTTGCGGCGAGACGAGGGCCCAAGTGATTCGGATGATATAGATGTCGAAATAGGGTTTGTCACAATGACAGCAATCTAAAAGGCAATTAATATTCATAATGTTAGCGCTAACATAAACAAACAGACACCATGAAAACCCTAGCCGATCTCCGCAGCCGCCGTTGGTTTGACGACCAAGGCATGCGTGGCTTTGCGCATCGCCAGCGTATGCAGCAGCAGGGTTTCAGGCGCGAGGACATCATGGGCAAGCCCATGATTGCCATCCTCAATACATGGAGCGATCTCTCGCCCTGCCACGCGCATTTGCGCGAGCGCGCTGAGAGCATTAAAAAAGGCATCTTGATGGCCGGCGGCTACCCGGTTGAGCTGCCTGCGATGAGTTTGGGCGAAGTGATGGTCAAACCCACCACCATGCTGTATCGCAATTTCTTGGCGATGGAAGCCGAGGAATTGCTGCGCAGTTTGCCCTGCGATGGCGCAGTGTTGCTGGGCGGCTGCGACAAAACCACGCCCGGCCTGCTCATGGGTGCGATCAGCATGGGCATCCCGGCGATTTTTTGCCCCGCCGGCCCGATGCTCAATGATCGGCATGTGCGCGACGGTATTCACAGAGCGATTGGCGCTGGCACACACACCCGCATGTTTTGGGACGAATACCAAGCAGGCAACTTAAGCAAAGCCGAGCTGCAAGAGATGGAAGGCCGCATGACGCGCGCCCCCGGCACGTGTAACACCATGGGCACGGCCAGCACCATGACCGGTATGACTGAAGCGCTGGGCATGACCCTACCGGGCGCGACCAGCATCCCCGCGATGGACGCGGC
>JAYVJQ010000335.1:0-2601 GCA_043769055.1 Allobrachymonas sp. | reverse complement strand
CCAAGTCAAATGCATCAAAGATTTGCGCTACGCCGAAGCCGAGCGCGCTTTGATCGATTACTTTCCTGCGCCGCGCGCATCAAGCGGCGAAGCGCCAGGCTTGCTCGCCTTCATCCATGGTGGCTACTGGCAGGAGCTGTCTAAAAACGAATCGGCCTTTCTCGCGCCCGCTTGGCATACTGCTGGTTTTGCGCATGCGGTGGTGGGCTACACGCTCGCGCCGCAGGCTCGCGTTGGCGAGATCGTGGCGCAGTGCCGTGCGGCCTTGGCTTACTTGCGCGATCAAGCATCGACGCTTGGATTTGATCCCCAGCGCATTGTGGTGGCAGGCAGCTCAGCAGGCGGCTATTTGGCAGCAGCTTGCGCGGCAGATGCATCACTTGCCATTGCAGGCTGCGTGCCGATATCCAGTGTGTTTGATCTGCGGCCTCTGGTGGGCACGTCGATCAACGAGGCTTTGGGGATGACGATGGAAGAGGCTGCCCAGTTGTCAAGTTTGACGAAAGGCGCATCGCGCGTGCCTGCCGTGATCGCTTGGGGGCAAATCGAGACAGACGCTTTCAAACAGCAAAGTCAAGCGCTCGCGGCGCATCTACGTGCAAGCGGGCAAGCGTGCGAGGCGCTGGAGATGGCGGGGCGCAATCATTTTGATGTGGTGCATGCGTTGGGTGATGCGCATTCAGAGCTGTTTGCCGCAGTGCGCAGGCTGTTTGGCACGCGCGCTTAAATACTTGCTCACATGCCCTCGCTCCAAGAATTCCAATGGCTGCTATTCGGCGCAAGTGCCGGTTTGCTGATTTACCTCTCAGGCGTGGGTGCAGGTGTGATTGTTGTGCCCGTGATGGTGACGCTGTTTGGCATACCGGTGGCCACTGCCGTCGGTACAGCGAGTTTTTTCTCCGTGGCTTGCAAGATGGCCGCTGGGCTTTCACATATTCAGCAGCGCAACGTCTCCAAACGATTGCTCAAAGCCTTTTTGCCAGCGGCTGTGGTGGCCTGCCTTTGGCTTGCTGCCATGATCAGCCTGGCTCTACCCAGCGTGTGGCCAAGTGGTCGAGCAACGGCTGAGCTGTTTCTAAAACTTTTGGTGATTGCAGTCGGCAGCTTGGCTGTGGCCTCCATTTATGTGCCGATGATCAAACAAAGCCTCATGCGCCTGCGCATCCGAACGACGGCGCTGATCACAGGTGCTTTGGTCGGTGCGACTGGCACGGGCGGCGGGGTGCTGGTCGTGCCCGCGCTGATGGCCGAGGGCAGCGAGAGTACCCAGCGCGTGATTGGAACCTCGCTGATCATCGGCTTGATTTTGTCAGCCGTCACCGCGCTGTTTTATGGCGCGGCTGGAAGCTTGAATCTGCCCATGGCGCTGTGGATGACGCTGGGCTCTTTGCTCGCGATGCCCCTGGGGCGATTTGTCTTCAGTCGCGTTTCTGCGCAAGCGCTAACACACTTGGTCGCGGGCTTGGCCGCTCTAGCTATTTTGATGCTTGCCGCAGGGCTGCTCAAAAATGGGCTGGCTTAAAACGCTCGCTTTTATACCGCTCACCACTTCATACCGCTCACCACTTCATACCGAGCTTGATGAAGAGCTTGGACAAGACGAATAGCGGGCCAACCCAGAGGTATTGAATATCTTCAAGGAAGCTCGGCTTTTTACCTTCGATTTTGTGGCCGACGAATTGAATGATCCAAGCGCCGACGAAGATGGCAATCGACAGGGGTAGCACCATCGCGCCCATAGCGTATACCAGCCCCAGGATCACTAGCGACCACACCAACATGCAGATGAAAAACGCGCCAGACAATCGCACGTAATACACCATGCTGGCCGCGATGAAGGCATACGCCGCCCAAGGATGCAGCGCGAACATCAAACCACACAAGCTGAGCATGATGAGCGGTATCGCCACAAAATGAATCAACTCGTTGGCTGGGTGTGTATGGCTGCTGCCGTAATGCGCGAGTAACTGATCGATCTTTCGCTCTGGTGCGGCGCTTTCGTCGAGATGTGAAGCTGTGTTGCTCATAGGCGTCTCCTGTCTTTTCGATATTTTAAATGCTATTGAAAGATGAGCGCTCTGCGCATATTTCGTGCCGGCTAGCTGCTTTTTTTGCTTGCAAACATTGCGTGGCTGGCTTTATCTGCGCTCCATCGCCTTCGCTGCCCATCTGCGCTTGGGATGTTCCCCTCCGCGACTGTCCCCCGCCTTCGGCTCCTCCTTTATGTCGCTGCGGGAAACACCCCAATCACAGCCGGGCATCGAAGGCAGAAGTTAGCGAGGGCCGTTCTAAATACGATGCATTGAACCGCATCAAAGCAGCAAGCGTTTCGCGCGAAACCTGCGTCTTTTGCAGACAGGCCACGAGTTTGCTACGTTGTGATTTGGGTATCTCCCGCAGCGAAATAAAGGGGGAGGCACGCGCGCAGCGCCAGCCGGAGGACATTCGCGGAGGGGGATGCCCAAATCACAGCGTAGCAAACTCGCAGCCGCTGCTCGCAAGTGACGAATCTAAAGAATCAAAAGAATCGCAAACGTAGAAATCTTGTACGCACAGAGAAATTTATAAGAAATGAGCATCTAGCCGGCATAAAAACTGCGC
>JAYVJQ010000334.1:0-3825 GCA_043769055.1 Allobrachymonas sp. | reverse complement strand
GATCGGCGCGGCAGAGCAGGGCATCAGGCTGAATGCCGATTTCGCGCAGCTTTTGCACCGGGTGTTGCGTGGGCTTGGTTTTCAGTTCGCCCGCGGCTTTGATGAAAGGCACGTAGGTAAGGTGCACGAAAGCTGTGTTGCCCACACCAGCGCGAAGGCTCAATTGACGCACAGCTTCTAGGAAGGGCAACGATTCAATATCGCCCACCGTGCCGCCAATCTCCACGATGGCCACATCCACATCTTGCGCGCCGCGCTTGATGAATTCTTGGATTTCATTGGTCACATGAGGGATGACCTGCACCGTCTTGCCTAAATAATCGCCGCGCCGCTCTTTCTCCAGCACGGATTGATAAATTTTGCCGGTGGTGAAGTTGTTGGTTTTCTTCATCCGCGTGTCGATGAAGCGTTCGTAATGGCCTAAATCAAGATCGGTTTCAGCGCCATCATCTGTGACGTAAACCTCGCCATGTTGGAAGGGCGACATCGTGCCCGGATCGACGTTGATGTACGGATCGAGTTTGATGAGGGTGACTTTGAGGCCACGCGATTCAAGGATCGCGGCCAATGATGCGGAAGCAATGCCTTTACCTAGGGAAGACACCACGCCGCCGGTGACGAAGACAAATTTGGTCATGGGTCGCTCGGTGGAAATTGAGATTTTAGCCCACCGATGCCCAACAACCGCGTCAAATTTATTGAGTGCGTAACGATCGGCTTAAAAAAATCACCGGAATCAATCCCACCAACACCAAAACCAGCGAAGGCAGTGCCGCCTCGGCCAAGCGCTCGTCTTTGGCAAGCTGGTAGGCCACCACGGCCAGCGTATCGTGGTTAAACGGGCGCAGCACCAGCGTGGCTGGCAGCTCTTTCATCACATCGACGAACACCAGGAGCATCGCCGCAATCGCGCTGCGCGAGAGCAAGGGCGCATGCACGCGCGTGAGCAGCTTGATGCCGGAGCTGCCCAGCATGCGGGCAGAGTCATCGAGGCTCTGTGGAATGCGCGAATAGCCGCTTTGAATGCTTTGCAGCGCCACCGCGCAAAAGCGCACGAGATAGGCCCACATCACGCCCAAAATCGTGGTGGTGACCAACGCGCCGATGCTCCAATCG
Organism: Allobrachymonas sp.; assembly: GCA_043769055.1. Classification (GTDB taxonomy): domain Bacteria; phylum Pseudomonadota; class Gammaproteobacteria; order Burkholderiales; family Burkholderiaceae_C; genus JANMDU01. The sequence continues at coordinate 2,709 of JAYVJQ010000334.1, read as the reverse complement.
GGCTGCCACTTTTGCAACACGCCAACGGGCAACAGCAGGCCCACCACGATGACTGCGCCCGGCACGGCATAGCCCATGCCGACGATGTGCGTGGTGATGTGTGTGAATCTGCTCGATTGCCTGCGCCCAGCAAATGCCAGAGCGAGCGCGAATGCCGTGGCCAACAATGCAGCAATGCCCGCGAGCTTGAAACTGTTGAACGACCACTGCGCAAATTGCGCCCAGCGCGTGGGCTCATCATCGCCCATGCTCTGCAGCAAAGGCCGCAGCATCATGAGCACCGGCAGCGCAAAACCCAGCAAAATGGGAAAAGCGCATAAGAGCTGCGCCCGAAACTGTTTGCGGCCATTCAGCAGCACAGGCTTGGCTTCCATGCTGCCAGCGCGCTGACCTTTGCCTGCCGCAAAGCGCATTTTTTTCTGAGCGCGGCGCTCTAGCTTCAAAAGCAGAGCCACTACGATGAGTAGCATCGCGGCGAGTTGCGCGGCAGCAATCCGGTCATCCATCGCGAGCCATGCCTTGTAAATGCCTGCGGTAAAGGTTTGAATGCCGAAATAGCTCGACACACCGAAATCAGCCAAAGTCTCCATCAGCGCAAGCGCCACACCTGCCGCCACGGCTGGGCGAGCCAAGGGCAGAGCGATGCTGCGGATGCGGGTAGAGAGCGGCGCGCCGAGCAAGCGAGCCGCTTCCATCAAATGTGCCGCCCTCTCGGATAGCGCGGTGCGAGCGAGCAAATACACATACGGGTAGAGCGTGAAAATAAAGAGCAACGCAGCGCCCCAAGTGCTGCGAATCTCGGGCAACACTCTGCCTTGCAGGCCAAACGTCTCGCGCATCCAGCTCTGCGCAGGCCCGGAGAATTGCAAAAAATCTGTGTAAGCGTAGGCCGAAACGTATGCCGGCATAGCCAGCGGCAGCAACAGCGCCCATTCGAAAAAGCGCCGGCCTTTGAATTCAAACAGCGTCACGGCGCAGGCCGTTCCCGTGCCAATCAAGGCTGTGCCCACCGCTACTGCTGCGCAGAGTGCTATGGACGTGATAGCGTATTGCGGCAAGACCGTGCTCGCCATTTGCGCCAAGATCGAGCTGCTCACGCCATTCCATTGCAGCAAAGCCGTGAATACGGCGAGCACGGGCAGGGCGATGAGGAAGGCGACTAGAAATGAGCTCAGTGCGAGGGGGAAATGAAGCAGTCTCTGCATAATGTTCGCATAAAGCGTAATGAGAATTGTACGCATTTACAATGGTTCCATGTATTTGCAATTGAATGAACTCAGCGTGCGCTATGACGGTTTGCAGGCCAGCGCTGTGAGCAATGTGACGTTTGGCCTCAAGGCTGGCGATATTGGCGTGTTGATTGGGCCATCAGGCTGCGGCAAGACAACGCTGCTGCGAGCAGTGGCTGGCCTTGAGCCGGTGAGCGAGGGCAGTATTCAGCTTGCGGGCGAAGAGGTGAGCCGAGCGGGTTTTAGCAAGCCACCTGAGCAGCGGCGCATCGGCATGGTGTTTCAAGATTACGCCTTGTTCCCGCACATGGATGTGGGCCGCAATGTGGCTTTTGGCATCATGAATACGCCCGATGTTGAGCGGCGCGAGCGGGTGCGCGAGGTGTTGGCTTTGGTTGGCCTAGAAGGCGAGCGCCGCCGCATGCCGCACGAGCTTTCGGGCGGGCAGCAGCAGAGGGTTGCTTTGGCTCGTGCTCTCGCGCCAAAGCCGCAATTGCTTTTGCTTGATGAGCCGTTTTCAAATCTCGATGTGGATTTGCGCGAGCGCTTGGCGCATGAGGTGCGAGGCATTTTGAAGGCGGCTGGAGCAACCGCATTGATGGTGACGCATGATCAACTTGAAGCTTTTGCCACAGGCGACGTGATCGGCGTGATGCATCAAGGCAAGCTTCAGCAATGGGCTGATGCCTACACGTTGTATCACCGCCCCGCGACGCGCTTTGTGGCTGATTTCATTGGGCATGGCGTGTTTGCTACCGCCAAGGTTGAGCTGCATGAGGAGCATGGCGGCCTGCATAAACACGTCGTCACGCCGCTTGGCGAGCTGCACGATATCAGCCCTGAGGTGCTGGCGAGTTTGCCGGAAGGCGAGGTAGAGGTGCTGCTGCGCGCAGACGATATCATTCACGACGACGCTTCCCCCGTGCAAGCCAAAATTATCCGCAAAGCCTTTCGCGGTAATGAGTTTCTCTACACCCTTGAGCTCAAAACCGGCGAGCAAGTGATGGCCCATGTCCCCAGCCATCACGATCACAAACTCGGCGAGTGGATCGGCATTCGCGCTGAAGTAGATCATGTGGTGACTTTTAGTATGGTTTGAGGGTATTTTAGGCAGTTAGCCGGCGTATTTACTGCGCGGAGCGCTATTGAATTAATAGTGTTTCAGACCTAGCGAAAACTGGGGTCGGATCACAATTCAAGACACTCAACTTCCCGACGTGAATCTAGGCCCATACGAAATTGTGCTCCGACCCCAATTTTCGCGGCGCCAGCTGATTCATTGATCTTCTGTTGAGATTTCTGGAACACAACCGTTGCGCGCCACCTTGTGTACCTGCGTCGTACCATCGGGCATTTGCCTCATAAATCTTTTTGAAAACACACGCGATTTAGGCATTGGTGATTTAACGATGGTTTCCGCTCGCCTTCCAAAAAATTTCTGATTCAAACGCCCAATGGTTTCCGCTGGGGCTGATTAAAG
>JAYVJQ010000333.1:0-3598 GCA_043769055.1 Allobrachymonas sp. | reverse complement strand
TCATTCATTTCTTTCAAGGTCAACACACATGGCACGCATGATCAACTGCATCAAACTCGGCATTGAAGCTGAAGGTTTAGATTTCCCCACCTATCCCGGCGAGCTGGGCAAGCGCATTTATGAGGCGGTGAGCAAGCAAGCTTGGGCCGATTGGCTCAAACACCAAACCATGCTCGTGAACGAAAACCGCTTGAACTTGGCCGACCAACGCGCGCGCCAATATCTGGCGCGGCAGATGGAAAACCATTTCTTTGGCGGCGGCGCGGATGCGGCGGCTGGCTATGTGCCTCCAATCAATTAAATATTTTAAATTTAAAGCGTTTTGAGCCGGTAGCCGGCGTACATCCTGCGGAGTATGCTATTAAAATCATAGTAATCGGTGCAGGCTTGGCAGGCGCTGCATGTGCGTATGCGCTCAGCGTGCGCGGCTGCGAAGTCACGGTACTCAGCGACGGCACTGGCGCATCACATCTGCCCGTAGGCCTGCTGGCGGCGCACTTGTCTGCGCAAGATATTCCCCTCTCGCAACTGTCGCGCATTGGCGTGCAGCTCACACTCGTGCATGCGCGCGCTCTGCTGCGCGAGGGCATCGATTGGCAGCCCTGCAGCTTGGAGCAGCGCCTGCTTGGTCTCCCCTCCAAAAATGAGCGCCTTCGTCAAGGCGCAGCCACCCTGCCCGATTGGTACGAAGTGCAGCCAGATCATGTGCTGCACACAACCGCCGCGTGGATCAAGCCGCAAGCCTTGGCCGCTGCTTGGCTTGCGCAGCCGGGCATTCGCGTGCAGCTTACTCAGATCAGTGCGTTGCGCAACTCAGGCGGGCTGTGGCAAGTGCTCAATGCGCAAGGCGAGGCGCTTGCGCAAGCCGATCAGCTCATCATTGCCGCAGGCGTGCAAACCGCTGATCTCTTGCAAAGCTGCGGCCTCGATTTGAATCTGGCGCTGGTCGATGGCTCAGTGGCCTTGGGCGCTTGGCCGCATCACCCCTGCCAACAACAGCCTGCGCACGTCGTCAACGGCAACGGCCATTTCATCGGCGGCGTGCCTGATCTTGAGCACGGCGCGATGTGGCTGAGCGGTGCCACCTACGACCGCGAAACCTACGCCTCCCCCGCCGCCAGAGAAGCCGCCAACCTACAAGCCAACCAAGAGCGCTTAGCCAGCCTACTCCCCGCTGATCTTCTGCAAGCGATCAACGCGCAATTCACTAAGGCCCAGGTGCGCAGTTGGCAAGGCAGCCGCTGCACCACCTCCGACCGCTTCCCCGCCGTAGGCCAGCTCGCTGCAGGGCTGCACGTTTGCACCGCCATGGGCTCACGGGGTTTGAGCTTCTCGGCGCTGTGCGGCGAACTGCTGGCCAGTGAAATCACCGCCACCGAGCCCTCTGTGCTGCTCTCAGCGGATTTACGCCAAGAAATAGTCGCTTCTCGAAACACTTGTCGTGCGGCCTGCAATTGAATGAAGCCACGCCAAGCGCTAAACTGATTACATGAGTCACAAGCAAAGTACGCTTTTGCACACCGATTTTGCCGAGGTGCGTTTGCATGAGGCTGATGCCACGGGTCTACAGTGGACCGATGCGTTTCGCGTCGAAAGCCCGCGTATCGCCATCGGGCTATCGGGTCTCATCGCTGTGCGGCAAGGCAAGAGGCAGTTGCTGGGGCAGCCGATTCAAGCGCTGGTAATTGATGACTCTTCTCCCTACAGAATGCGCCGCTATGGTGCTGCCAGTATCAGCAGTTGGGTGCTGATTCCGCATCAAACAGGCTTGCACACCGCCTCCAAGCCGCTGCACTTGACTGATTGGTTGGCGCTGCGCGATTGCATTGCTTTGGCCACGCAACAAGGCGAGGGTTTGGCATTGGAAGAGTATTGCGCTGCACTGTTTTCTGCCTGCGATGCAGCGCAACACGTCCACTCGCCGCGGGCCATTCGCTTGGAGCATCTCGCCGCCAATGTGCGCGAATATTTGGCCTTGCATTTGCATGAGCGGCTGCTACTCATGCAAATTGCGCAGGCTGTGAATGTATCGGTTTTTCATTTGACTCGCCTGTTCAAACAAGCCACGGGCATGACGATTCACAGCGCTTTACTGGCCTTGCGCATCACGCAAGCCGTGCAGCGCCTGGAGCTTGGCCAAAAGGATCTAAGCCAGCTTGCTTTGGACATCGGCTTTAACAGCCACGCGCATTTCAGCTGGGCTTTTCGCAAGGCCGTGGGTTGCACGCCCAGCGATTGGCGCTCGCGCCAAGGCGCGCATCGCGCAATTTTTTGATATCGCAACCCATCGTGGGTTGACACACTACAGGCTTTCAAAGCCTGTTCATGACGCTTCCAAAACTCTCCCCACTCTTGCTTGGCTGCCTCGCAGGCGTACTCACCGCTTGCATTGGTGCAAGCTGGCAAATCGTCTCGCGCAGTGCAGCGCTCACACCACTGGGGCCGCTGGAGTTGGCTGTGCTGCGCTATGCGTTGCCTGCCTTGATCTTGCTGCCTGTGCTCTGGCCAGTGGGTTTGAAGCCTGCGGGCGTGAGCTGGGGTGTACTGTTCGTCTTGGTGTGCAGCAGCGGCTTGCCTTTTGGACTCATGGCATTTTGGGGCACGCGCTTTGCGCCATCGGCACATATGGGCGTGATGATGGCCGCCACCGGGCCACTGATGACGGCGGGTTTACTCTGGCTCGTTGAGAGGCGGCGCATCACGCATTGGCAGGCACTGGGCTTGGCGGCCATTGCTGCCAGTGTGCTGCTGCTGGCTTCGGGCTCTTTGCACAGCACCAGCTCCACATGGCGCGGCGATGCGCTGTTTTTACTGGCGGCGTTGATGTGGAGTGGCTTTGGCTTGGCTTTTCGGCGCAGTGGCTTAACTGCTTGGCAAGCGGTCGCCGTGGTCAACGCTTGGTCAGCACTGGCCGTGTTGGCGTTGGCTTGGGTGGTGGGTGTGCCGGGTTTTGCGCAGATTGATGGCCGCATGCTCGCGCTGCAAGCGCTGTGGCAGGGCGTGATGGCGGGGGTGCTGGGCTTGGTGTCTTACACCGCCGCTGTGCGCCTGCTGGGTGCTCAAGCCGCCGCAGCTTTTGGCGCGCTCGTGCCTGTGCTGGCGGCGTGGGGCGGCTGGTGGATACTGCATGAGCCACTAACTGTGCATGTGCTCATCGCCTCCAGCTTGGCTACAGTCGGTGTTGGCCTTGCAGTGGGCTGGAGCGGGTTTAACAATGAGAATTTAAAGAAAAAGTAGCTGTTACCCGGCATAGAATATGCGCGGAGTGCTCATAAAATGATAGTTAGGAGATTTTATTCATGACTATTCACACGCAAGCCCCTGTCGCCATCATCACAGGCGCTGCGCGCGGCATCGGCTTAGAGATTGCGCGTCAATTCGCAGCACAGGGCACGCGCGTGGCGCTGCTCGATATTGAAGCCTCGCTGCTGGCTCAAGCCGTGCAAGCGGAGAGCTGGAGTGCAGGGCAAGCGCTCGCCCAGCCCTGCGATGTGGCCAGCGAGAGCCAAGTCAACGCAGCAGTAGCGCAAGTCATGCAGCAGTTTGGCCGCATCGATCATCTGGTCAACAACGCAGGCGTGGCAGTATTCAAACCGCT
>JAYVJQ010000332.1:0-4971 GCA_043769055.1 Allobrachymonas sp. | reverse complement strand
TGCGTGGATTCTTACCATGTGCTCGCTGCCAAAACCTCGCCTGAGGTCATCGACGAGCTCGATGCCTCCAAAATCTTTCTCGTGCAACTCGCAGATTTCATGTGGGAAGAGACCAAGAGCTTCGAGGAGCGCATGACAACTGCGCGCACCTTCCGCGTGTTCCCCGGCGAAGGTGTGCACATCGATGCGCTGGTCGATATCGTGCTGCGGCTAGACAAAATTGGCTACCAAGGCGATTACAGCTTTGAAGTGTTCAACGATGATTATGTGAACTTGCCGCTGGAGCTGGTCTGCGAGCGCGCCAAGAAAAGCGCGCGATGGCTGGCTGAAGACGTGCTGCGCCGCTCCACGCCGCTGCCGGGCAGCATGCGGCTGAAGGCTTGATGATCTACTTGATGGCTAGAATAGTTCATTATTTAGCATAATTATGCTAATATTTAGCATATGTCGTTCAACTTAGCTTTATTCTCTCCTCCCCAATCCAAGGTCTTGGAATGGGTGTTTGGCCAGCCTGAGCGCTGGTACCACATTCAAGAATTGATTCGCCTCACATCGCTGGCCAGCGCATCGCTGCAGCGCGAGATCAAGCGCCTGCACAGCGGCGGCTTGGTGGTGGAGGAGCGCTTGGGGAATTTGCGGCGCGTCAAAGCCAACCCCAGCAGCCCGATTTATGCGGATTTAACCAATCTCGTGCGCAAGACGCTGGGCGCTGTGCCGGCTGTCTCGCGTGCTTTGCAGCCCTTGGCTGATCGTTTGCAATTGGCTTTGATCTTCGGCTCGGTGGCAAAGGGCACGGAGATCGCCAGTAGCGATGTAGATGTGATGCTGGTGAGCGCAGATGTACAGCTCAGTGAAGCGCTTGAATTGCTGCTGCCGCTGGAAGCGCAAATCGGCAGGCGCATCGAAGTCAAGCTCTACACGCCCTCAGAATTTAGCGCGCGGCGCGCAGAAGAGGGCTCTGTGGTGCAGCGCATCCTCGCGGGGCGCATTGAAGTGCTCTACGGAAGTGTGCGATGAGCAAACAAGCGCTTGAAAACCTTGCAAAAATCGGTCAACTCAAGGCCGAAGCAGCCGGTGCATTAGATGTTGAGCGCTTGCTGGGCATGGCAAGAAAACATTTAGAAGATGCGCAGCGAACCAGCAACTCATTGGAAGGGCGCTTTATCTCGGCCTACTCAGTGGGGCATGCTACAGGCTTGGCAGCGCTTCGCTGGCACGGCTATCGCAGCGAAAACCGCTACCAAGTTTTTCAATGCCTGCAACACACGCTGGGCTGGTCGCCTGTGCAATGGCGGCAGCTGGATATGGCGCACAACAAACGAAATTTGGCTGAATACGAGGGCTATCTTGAAGTTGAGCCAAGTTATGTGCAGGGCTTGATTGAGTTGGTTGAGCAGTTGCTGCGTGATGCGGAGATATTGATCAGCGTCGATTCTCGATTGCCTGTCGATGGGCATTCGCGTGATGCATAAGCCCATGTTGAATACTATTGATTTGATAGCAATCTTCGCATATCCTACAACGGCTACTTGCTGTTTTCCCTTAGAAATGAGTAAACCATGGACTTCTCTTTATCACATGAGCAAAAGCTCTTAATTGAAACGATCTCGCGCTTTGTGGCGCAAGAGTTGCAGCCATTGGAGCAGGCGGTGGAGGATCAAGGCTTTCTGGCGGATGCGGATGCTAAGCGGATTCATGAAGCAGCCAAAGCGCTGGGGCTGTATGCGCTGAACATGCCGGAGAGCTTGGGTGGCGCAGGATTGAGCCATGTGGATCGCATGCTGTGTGAGGAGCAGTTTGGGCATACGAGTGATATTTTGATTCGCCGGGCGTTTGGCAATGTGTATGAGGCGCTGCTGGCTTGCGATGCTCAGCAAACGGAGCGGTGGCTCAAGCCCTGCATCAGTGGATCGCGTGTGGCATCGATTGCGATCACCGAGCCGGGCGCAGGCAGCGATGCGCAGAGTATCAAGACGCATGCTGCATTGCAAGCAGATGGCTCGTGGCTGCTCAGTGGCGCGAAGCACTTCATCAGCGATGCGGCGGTGAGTGATTTCTTTATCGTCTCGGCCAAAACGGGTGGTGTAGCGGGTGAGAAAGAAATTTCGCTGTTTCTGGTGGACAAAGGCTTGCCCGGCTTCGCCGTGGGAAAAGATCAACCCATGATGGGCTTGCGCGGCACATCGCACCATGAGCTGTGGTTTGACAATGTGCGCTTGGAGCCGATGACGATGCTGGGCGCGCGCGGGCAGGGCTTCAAGATGGCGATGCAGGTGCTGGGCGTGGTACGGCTGGCGCAAGTGGGTGCGCGGGCGGTGGGCAAGGCGGCGCATTTGCTGAAATTAGCCAGCGACTATGCGCAACAGCGCAAGCAGTTTGGTCAAGCGATTGGCGATTTTCAGATGATCCAGCAGATGCTCTCTGATTCTGTGATCGAGATCAACGCAGCGCGCTGGATGATGCTGCATGCGGCGTGGAAGCTCGATCAAGGCATCGATGCGCGCGATGATATCGCGATGGTCAAAGTGCAGGCCAGTGAGATGCTTGGCCGCGTCGCAGACCGTGCGGTGCAGATCTTCGGTGGCATGGGTTATTGCAAAGAAATGCCGATTGAGCGCCTGTACCGGGATGCGCGGATTGCGCGTATTTACGACGGCACAAGCGAAGTACACCGTTGGGCGATTGCGCGCAGCTTGGCCAAGCGCGGAAGCACTCTGTATGAATTGCATTGAAGAACGCTTCAACTTGCAATCACTATAAAAGTGGTAGCGCTTTGCACAGTATTCTTGCCGGCTACCTGCCAAAAATGCTTATAAATCATGACAAAAATTCAATCTAAACCCTTGGCAGGCATTCGCGTGGTGGATTACACGCACTTCCTCGCGGGCCCGTATCTCTCGCGCTGTTTGGCGGCGTTGGGCGCAGAAGTTATCAAAGTGGAGCGCCCGGAAGAGGGCGATGCAGGCCGAGCCTATCCGCACATGATCAATGGGCAGAGCGGCTATTTCATGCAACAGAACATGGGCAAAAAAGGCTTGTGTGTGAACATGAAAGATTCGCGTGGCAAGCAGTTGATGAACAAGCTGATCGACAGCGCGGATGTGTTCGTTGAAAACTACCGCCCCGGCGCATTGACCAAGCTGGGCTTGGGTTACGACGAGCTGGCTAAGCGCAACAAAGGGCTGGTGTATTGCAGCATCTCAGCCTATGGACACACCGGGCCCGAGAGCCACCGCGCAGGCTTCGGGCTGATTGCGGAGGCCAAGAGCGGCATCATGGCGATGGTGGGCGAGCCGGGGCAAACGCCGCCGCTCTTGCGCATTGCGCTGGGCGATATGTACACCGGCATTCATGGCGTGGCAGCGGTCAATGCGGCGCTGCTGGGGCGCGTCAAAAGCGGGCAGGGTCAGCACATCGATTTGGCGCTGTATGACTGCTTGATGAGCATGCATGAATACGCCGTGCAGTGCTACACGCTCTCAGGCGGGCAAGAGATTCCGGTGCAAACGGGGCATGATCTGCCCACGTCTGCGTTGTATGGCGCTTTCGCCGCGAGCGATGGCAATGTGGTGATTGCTGCGCAGGCCGACGAGGCTTGGGCGCGGTTTGCTGCCTTGCTCGGCGGCGAGGCACTGCATGAGAAGTACAAAACCATGGCCGGGCGCAACGCGAATCGACCTTCCATGCTGCCGCTGGTTCGCGCTTGGGCTGCTGCGAGAAGCGTGGCAGAGATTTTGCAAACGCTGGATGAAGCTGACGTGCCCAGTGCAAAGATTCAAAACATTGATGACGTTGTGAACGATCCGCAAATCATCGCTTGCGGGATGCTGGTCGAACAAAATCATCCGGTCGCAGGCCGCATCACGCTGCCCAATGTGCCGTTCAAATTCTCTGGCTTCGATGCCACGATCTACGAGCCTGCGCCTCTCTTGGGGCAGCACAATTGTGAGATTGCCCAATCGCTGGGCTTCCATAGCGCAGAGATTGACGCGATGCAAAGCGACCAAGTTTTATTTTCCAAAACCTGAGAGATCTATGACTCAATACGCTATCACTGGGCTATGGCCTGCACTTTTGACCCCAGTGCAAGCAAACGGCAGCATCGATTTGCCGCGCATGCTCGCGCATGGCAAGCGCCTACTCGCTGCGGGCAGCGATGGGCTCACGCTCTTTGGCACGACCGGGGAGGGCACTTCGTTTACCGTGGTGCAGCGCCAAGCGGTGGTTGAGGCTTTTGTGGCGGCGGGTGTGCGGCCTGATCAGCTCGCGCTGAACCTCACGGCACTTGCGCGCGATGATGCTGTGGCGCTCGCGGTGCATGGCATGCGGCTGGGCATGAAGGCCGGCTTGCTGATGCCGCCGTTTTATTACAACGGCCAGCATGATGCGGGCATCATGGCTTACTTCAGCGAAGTGATTGACTTGGCGTGTGCGCAAGAGCCTACCCAGCCTTTGAAGATCATTCTGTATCACTTCCCCGTCTTATGCGGCATTGCGCTTAGCGAGGCGGTGATTGAGGAATTGATGCAGCGCTATCCAAATATTGTGGTGAGCATCAAAGACAGCAGCGCCACTGTGGCGCATTCCAAAATGCTGGCGCAAAAGTATCCCAAGCTTGCGGTGCTTGTGGGCTGTGAGCCCGATGTAATGCCTACGCAGCTCGTAGGTGGCGCGGGCTCAATTTGCGGCTTGGCCAATATCGCGCCTGAGCTGATGCGCCGCATGATGGACGCGCCGGATCGCGTGAGCGCCGCAGATGACAAGCTCATGCGCGATTTGCTGGCCTTGTTGTCTTTGCAACCGGGCATGCCCTTTGTGAGCGCCTACAAAGTGATGCTGGCTGAGCAGACGCGCGATGATGCATGGTTGGCCGTTCGAGCGCCGCTCACACCCTTGACGGCGCAACAAGAAAAAGCAGTGCGCCTCGGCTACCAAGATGCTGTGGCTTGAAGCGCATTCTCTACCGCTCGT
>JAYVJQ010000331.1:0-8050 GCA_043769055.1 Allobrachymonas sp. | reverse complement strand
CAATTATTTGTGTGCAGAAGACGGCGCACAAGCGGGGCAATGGTATTTCCAAAATGGGCCGCAGCGCGTGTATGTGGAGCTGGAAGCCACGCCTTGGGTCTGGCGCATTCAAAACGATTTTACGATTCTTGCGCACACGGGTGCGAGCTGCAAACCGCAGCGCTGCATCACCGACGAGCACGGCGCTGTGTATTTAGAGACCGAGCTGGGCTTTGGCCTGATTCACACGCAAGACATGCTGCAAGCTGCGGACGCGCTGGAGCGCGGGCTGTGGGTCGCGCATGAAATGCTGCGGCGCGAGTTGCCTGAGATCTTTTCTTATGTGCGTAGTCCACAGGGTGTGCAGAAGGCACTACTATCAAAATAGTAGCATTCCGTGCTTATTTCTTCCCGGCTACCTGTCTCTTTTGCTTTAAATTTTAGTGATCTAAGCCGCTGCGCATCGCATCACCCACCCCGCGCCTTGATGCTTGATTGACGTACAAAAGGTAGCGCGGAATAAGACTCTACTCAGCCGGCTTGATATTCAATTCCTGCGCCAGCTTCTGCCAACGCGCAAAATCATTCTCAAGCTGCGTCTTCATCTCAGAAGCCGAGCCATTGCCAGCCACCAATTCGAGAGCATCCAAACGCACCTTCACATCCGGCATCTTGAGTAGCTCAGCCATTGCTGTAGAGAGCTTACTCACCACAGGCGCTGGCATGCGCGCAGGGCCTACCAAGCCAAACCATTGCTCATAGTCCATGCCTGCAATGCCCACTTCAGCAAAGGTCGGCACATTCGGGTAATCAGGATGGCGCTTGGCGCCAGTGACGGCCAATGGAATCAGTTTGCCCGATTTCACATGGCTGCCTGCGCTCGTCATCGTCGTGATGAAGCAGTTCACTTGGCCACTCATCAAATCGATCATCGCACGCGAGCTGCCTTGGTAGGGCACGCTGATGAACTTGATACCGCTGCGAGCTTTGAATAAATCCACCACCACCGAGCCCGTGCCGGCAATCGCCATGCTGAGCTTCTCGGGATTCGCGCGAGCGAAGCGCAGCAGGTCTTGCGCGGTTTTGGCTTCAAACGCGGGGTGCGTGAATAGGAAGGCAGGCGTTTTGCCAATCAGCGCCACGGGCGTGAAATCTTTTACTGCGTCATACGGCATCTTGGCGGTGTAGATCGGTGTGCTGGTGTGGAACACATCGATCAATGCAAGCGTGTAGCCATCAGCGGCTGATTTGGCCACGAGATCGGTGCCAATCATGCCGCCCGCGCCGCCTTTGTTGTCGATCACCACTGAGCTTTTGAGAATTTGCGAGAGCTTATCGGCCACCATGCGGCCTGCCGCATCCGAGCTGCCGCCTGCTGGAAAAGGCACGACGATTTTGATCGGCTTGGTGGGATAGTCTTGCGCATGCAAGGCGGGCACGATGGCTGCTGCCACGCTGGTCAAACTCAATTTCAAAATGCTGCGGCGGCTGCTCATGAGGCTTTTCTCCATACAAAAGAAACAGTGTAACGCTGACTCAATCCCTACTCGGTCTATTTCAATATTTTTTAAACAAAAATGGCAAATAGCCGGCACAGAATATGCGCGGAGTGCTATGAATTCAGGAATTATTCAGCTCTGTGCCAACACCTTGGCAAACATATCCGCATCCACATTGCCGCCACATAGCGTCGTGCCTACCACTTGGCCACGCAACTGATCGCGCTGCTGCATTGCTGCGGCCAACGATGCAGCACCCGCGCCTTCGGCCACATTGTGCGTCGCACTAAAGAGCAAGCGCATCGCGGCCTTCACCTCATCATCGGTCACGGCAATCACATCATCAGCCTCGCGCAAAATGATCTCAAGCGATGCATCATCGGGCACGCGGCAAGCCATACCGTCTGCTATTAATGTGCTCACTGGGCTCTCCAGTTTCATCTTCGCTTTGAACGAATCCATGTAAGCCGTGGCGTGCGCAGACACTACGCCCACCAGCTTTGTCTTCACTCCCGTGTACGCACGCGCAGCAGCCGCAGCGCAAAAGCCCGAGCCTTGGCCAATCGGCACATAGGTCACATCGGGCTGCACGGCCTCGAAGAATTCAATCCAATACGTCATCACGCCCAGCAGCAAATCGCGGTGAAACGAAGGCACAAAATGCAGGCCGCGCTCGCGCGCAATTTTTGCAGCATATTCGCGCGACTCTTGAAACTCTGCGCCATGCTCAATCAACTCCACACCGAGTGCGCGCATCGCTGCATTCTTCTCCAGCGAATTGCCATGCGGCACCACGATGGTGGCGCGCACGCCATGCTTGCGTGCCGCAAACCCAATCGACTGCCCATGATTGCCCCGCGTAGCGCTGATCACACCTGCAAGTTGCGGCTCGCGTCGCATCAGCGCATCCATGTAAGTCAAGCCACCACGAATTTTGAACGCTCCCACCGGCTGATGATTCTCATGCTTAACCCATACCTTCGTGCCCAGCGCTTGGCTGAGCAAGGGCCATTCAAACTGCGGCGTAGGCGGCAAGCTGGCATACACGCAATCTTGCGCGGCTTTGATTTCTTGTGGAGTGAATATCATGCTTTTTTCTCATTCAAAATCAATCGCACAGCCAAGCCAGTCAGCACGGTGGCCATGACAACGCGTTGGATTAGCGCCCAGCGCGAGCTGCGTTGCAGTAGCAGCGCGATGCTTGCCGCACCCGCCACAATCGCACCGTTGACCACGATACTCAAGCTAATGTGTGTGGCCGCGAGTTGCAAGCTTTGATCAATCACTGAGCCACGCTCGGGATGCAAGAACTGACTGAAGATGGAGGTGTAGAACACCAGTTGCTTCGGGTTTAACATATTAGTGATCAAGCCCATGCGAAAGAGTTTGCTGGCGGAGTCGTGTGGCAGGCTTTGCACCTCAAACAAGCTGCGCCCACCGGGCCGCACAGCCTGCCAAGCCAACCACAGCAAATAGGCCGCGCCAGCAAATCGAATAGCATCAAACAGCAGCGGCTGGGAGGCCATCACGGCAGACAAGCCCAGCGTGGCCGCTGCAATGTGCAGCACATTGCCCGCTTGCACGCCCATCACCGAAATCCACCCCGCCACGCGTCCTTGACACAGCGCACGCGAGACGCAATACATCATGTTGGGCCCGGGTGTGAGCATCACGGCCAATGCGGCCAAGATGTAAAGCAAGAGTTCATGGGCTGTGAGCATCAAATGCCTTTTGACTCCAAAGTGACCAAGCCCTTTGGCGTTTGCAAAGTTGCGATCAAATTGGCTGGGCCTGTCTGCACAGCCACTCCAGCCAAGCCAATGGCATCGTAGGCTTGTTGCAGTGCGGTTGCTTGCGGGTGGGTACACGTGATGCTCTGCAAGCTCACGCCCGAGCGCGGCAGGCCGTTGCGTGGGTGCAGGCGCAGGGGCTCCCTGTCATCTGCTTTGCCCCATTGAATCATCGTTGGCAGCATGCCGTTGAATAAGCGTTGCCCATCACCCCGCACAGTAATTTGCCATTGCAAAAACCCTTTGCGTGAATGACGGCTTGCCTCCAAAGCGGGGCCACGGTCAATGCCTAGGCCACTGAGCGTTGCGCAAACGCCTTGCACATTTGGCGTGTTGGCCACAAAGTGCACCAAGCGCGGCTCAATCGCTACAGCGGCTTGCAGCGCTTCATCGTCCATATCAAACCAACGCTTTTGCGCTGTATCTGCTGCGTGAGATGATTCCGAATTGATAGCAATGATCTCACAATATGCCAATGGATGCGAAGGTGTGGCGATCTTGAACAATCGGTTGTGAGTACCAAACAATTTGTGCTCTCCGCCCGCGCCGGGTGTGATGCCCAGCGTGGCCTCGCACCACGCCACACCTTGGTCTAAGTTCTGCGCCACGATCACTAAATGATCAATTTGTGTTTTCATAAAGCCACCTTACCGTCAATACAAGTCACGCTCTCGCCACCAATCCAAATCGCGCCATCTGCGCTACTCACATGCACGCGCCCTGCCCGCCCAAGCGCTGTGCCTTGCGCAGCGATGTAGTTAGGCGGCGCAAGGCCCGCGCCAATCAGCCACTGTGCAATGCCTGCGTTAAGTGAACCTGTCACGGGGTCTTCTGTCATGCCGTTGTTGCCGGGGAAGAAGGCGCGAATTTCAAATTGCGTCTCGTTGCCACTCGCTTGTGAGCCAATCACGCCAACTTTCCCGCGTGGCCCCACCACGCCAATATCCAGCCCCGCAAGAATGGCGGCATCCGGTTTGAGCGCCAATACCTGCTCAGCACTACGCAGCATCACAGCCCGCCAATTCGGCCCGTTGTCGCACCACGCATGCGCCACGATATCGCTGCGCGCAATGCCCAGGCCTCGCGCGATCAACGCCACATCAGCTTCATCCAGCGATCCGCTCTTGAGCAGCGGCGGCGCAGCAAAGGCAAGCTTTGCACCATCGCGGCGAATCTTGATCAGCCCCAAGCCGCACTCCTGCACGATGAATTCACCTTTCGGCTTGCCTCCAACTTCTAGCCAAGCGTGTGCAGTACCCAGCGTCGGATGCCCCGCAAACGGCAACTCCCGCCCCGGGCAAAAAATGCGCACCTTGTAATCCGCTGCTGCATCGGTGGGCGGCAGCACAAATGTGCATTCACTCAAATTCGTCCAGTTCGTGAAATGCTGCATCTCCTCTGTAGATAGACCCGAACCGTCGAGCACCACGGCCAGCGGGTTGCCATAGTAAGGGCGTGCGGTGAACACATCAACTTGTTTGAAAGGGCGTTTTCTCATCATGATCTACTCTTTTTCAATTCAATACGGGAGATCGTTCGTTAGGCGTGAGGTGCGCGATCTTGCCATCGCCATACGAGCGCAAAACTTGCGAGATCACCACATGAAAACCTTGATACCACTGCTGATATTGGCGCTTGGCTTCTAAATGCTTGGGGTGATTGGAGAAGGCTTTGAGCGCATCGAGTGAAGTCCAGTAATAGCTCGCATTGATGCGCTGCCCGTCTTCGGATTTCCAATTTTCCTGCCCCAAGAAACCCGGCGTGGCTTTGGCTGCAGCATCAATGAGCGCATCGAGCGCGAAATAGCGCTCATCGAAATTGCCCGCGACGAAGATAAAAGCAGCGCAGTACATAGGTTTTTCTTTCACTTCAAGAAATAGCAATATCCAGCACACCACGGCTGGCCGGGTGTTCAAGCAAAGAGGCGTACCAAGCTTCGATTGCTGGGTATGAATGCGCAGTGCCACTGGCTGCACACACCGCCCACCAGCGATGCACTTCGCAGAGCAGCGGAATATCTGCCATCGTGAGCCGCTCGCCAGCCATATAAGCTTGGCTTGAAAGATGCACATTCACGATGCCAAGCCAATGATTAACCTTCGCGGTGTACTCTTCAATCAACGCGTAATTGCGCTGCTCTGGTGCAGTGCGAATCCATTGCACAAAGGGCAAGCCACTTGCACGGTTGAGTTCCGATTGCTGCCAATCCATCCAACGCTCGGCATCAAATCGCTGCTCTCTCTGCGCAGGGTAAAGCTCGCCAAGCGAATACTTTTCGCACAAGTAGCGCACAATCACGTTGCTCTCCCACAGCGTGAAATCGCCATCTTGCAGCACTGGAATCATCGCATTGGGATTCATACGTTGAAACTCTGGCGTGCCTACCACGCCAAACACAGCGCCCGCATCGATACGCTCAATCGCCAGCCCAAGATGCTGCGCCGTCCACATCACTTTGCGCACATTGATGGACGACATGCGCCCCCACAGGCGTAGCACTTGGCTCATAGGTTCTCCTTGAACACCTGCGCCAGCGCTTTGATGCCGACATTGATTTGCTCCACACTCGCAGTGACGAAAGAGAGGCGAAGCGTGTTCAGTTGCGGCTCATGTGCGTAGAAGGCTGCGCCGGGCACGAAGGCGACGTTTTTTGCGACTGCAATATCGAGCAATGGCATCGTGTTCACGTGCGAAGGTAATTGCAGCCAAAGGAACATACCGCCATCGGGGGTGTTCCACGTCACGCCAGCGGGCATATGCGCTTGCAAGGCTGCGAGCATGGCATCGCGCTGCGATTTGTAGAGATCGCGAATCGTGGGCACATGGCGGTCGATGAAACAATCTTTTAAAACTTCAGCCACCATGCGTTGATTGAAACTCGGCGTGTGCAAATCAGCGGCTTGCTTGGCTTGCAAGAGCTTGGGGTACAGGGCTTTGGGCGCAACGAGATAGCCCAAGCGCAAACCGGGTGCGAGGGTTTTACTGAAACTGCCCATATAAATACAGCCTTCGGGGTTGCGGGCAGTCAGCGGCGCGGGCGGTGGCGCATCGAACCATAAATCGCCGTAGGGGTTGTCTTCTACTAGGGGGAGACCGAGCTGTGCGGCCGAGTTGACGAGATCTGCGCGCCGAGCTTCGCTCATCGTGTTGCCGGTGGGGTTTTGGAAGTTGGGCAGCACGTATAAAAATCTTGCATCCTTGGCTTTGGTTTTTAGATCCCCCACATCAATGCCTTCAGCATCGCTGGCCACGCTCACAAACTCCGGCTCCATGGGCGTGAAGGCTTGCAGTGCGCCGAGGTACGTGGGCGTTTCTACCAGCACTTTCGAGCCGGTATCGATCAGCACTTTGGCAATCAAATCGAGCGCTTGCTGCGAACCTGTGGTGATCAGCACTTGCGCAGGGTCAACCTCCCAGGGCAGCGACTTGGCCACCCATTCGCGCAGGACCGGAAAGCCCTCGCTGGCCGCATACTGCAGCGCCGCTGGGCCATCGTTTAGCAATACCTTGGCGCAAGCATCGGCAAACGCAGCAATCGGAAATGTTTTAGGCGAAGGCAGGCCGCCTGCAAAGCTGATGATGCCGGGCTTTTCCGTTACCTTCAAAATCTCTCGAATGATCGAAGGATTCATTTTTTCGGCGCGTTGCGCCAGTTTCCAAGTCGTCGTCATATTCACTCTCCGCCCTGAGGGCCATAAAACACTACCCAAGTCACAAAATCACTTGAGAAATTTTCAAACCGATGCGCCACGCCAGCCGCCACAAAAAATGCATCGCCCGCCGAGCAATCAAAGCGCTGCCCATTGAGCACCAACTCGCCGCACCCGCTGTGAATGAAATACAGCTCATCTTGGGTATGCGGCTCTTGGAGGTCTTCACCCTTGGGCGCATAAACCTCCAAAGACATCGTGCCGCCCGCCATCATCGTCACAAAAGGCGCACCTTGCGGGTACTTTGCTGTGGCCTCAGCAGGCAAGCGCTTCATAGCTTGCGCAATTGATACTTTCATTTCACGGCCTCCACTGGCATCTTCTTGCCCACATACACCGTGGCAATCACCGCGATGGCAAAGACCAAGGTGAGCGCGTCCAGCCGCTCGCCCACCAGTGGCACGGCAAAGAGTAAGCTCAAGAACGGCTGAATGAGTTGCACTTGACTGACGCGCACCGCGCCGAGCGCCAGCGCGCGATACCAAGCGAAGAAACCGATCCACATCGAGAACAAGGCAACGTAGGCAAAGCCCACCCAACTCATGGTGTTAATGGTTGCGGGCTGCGCAGGCGTGAAGATGAGCGCCATCGGCAAGGTGAGCGGCAAGCTACTCACCAGCACCCAGCAAATCACCTGCTCGCTGCCCAAGCGCGGCGTGAGGCGCGCGCCACCGATGTAGCCGAATGCGCCCGTGGTCATGGCGATGATGAGGTAGATATTGGCCGTGCCCAAATAAATATGACCTGTAACCTGCCATTGCCGCCACAGCATGAAGGCCAACACCAAGCCACTGCCCAGCACCGCGCAGGCCCAAAAACCTTTGGAAGGCCGCTGTTTGAACCAAAGCGCACCCAAGAGCGCTGTCGAGAGCGGCAGCAGCGCCGTAACGACTGCGCCATGCGTGCTGGGCACATAGCGCAGCGCGAGTGCGAGAAATAATGGAAAGCCCACAATCACGCCAAAAGCGGTGAGCGCCACCAGCGGCCATTCGGCGCGGGTGGGAATGTTCAACGCGCCGCGTGATTTTTGCCAGAGTAGATACGCAACCGACAGCAGCCCCGCTACAGCAGC
>JAYVJQ010000330.1:0-7999 GCA_043769055.1 Allobrachymonas sp. | reverse complement strand
TCAGAAATCATTGCCTTAGCCTCTGCATTGACGGGCACAGCCTTGAACACCGCAACGGATGCAGCCGGCAAAGCGCTGGCTGTGCAAGTGCGCCGCCTCACGGCTGCGGGTTGCAAACACCTCGTCGTAGCCAATGCGATGGATGTGGGAAAAACACCCTATGCCCTCACACCCAACCGCACGGCTGAGCTCAGCGCGGCAACGCGCGCATTCAACGATGCCCTGAAAATCGCTTTGGCCGATGTGACAAATAGCATGCTGCTGATCGACAACGAAGCCTTTGTGAACTTGGTCTACAACAGCCCCAGCTCCTACTTGGGCACTGGCGCGCTCAACAGCCCAGCGGCTTGCACACCCGCTGTCAATACCAACACCTGCAACGCGGCATCGGCCGTGAGCAACTACAACTCGTACCTCTTTGCCGACGACCGCCACCCCACGCCCGCAGCGCACCGCTCGATTGGCGACAACGCAGCCAGCAAAGTCAAAGCACGCTGGTAATGCTTTTCTGCGCCTGCGCGGCCCAAGTCGCATAGGCCTGCGGGTAGGCCACCCGATAGCGCTTCAAATGAAACGCCGCCAGATCATCCAGCCCCATCATCACGCTCGATTCAATCAGCTTCTCAATCACGCGCGGCTCGGGCGACCATATCACCAGCTCACTGGATAATTCCAGCACACGCGGCGCAGTCTCTCGCGACAGCGGCGTGATCACCAACTCCGCAAACTTTGCGTGGCTTTTGAACAGCACCGAACGCTGCGCCGCACCCAGCGCATCATCCGCATACCAACTGCTGCGCTCCTGCGGTTGCAAATAGATTTGGCTGGCCCGGTGGTAATCAATCGCAGCAAATGTCGTGCATGCAAGCAAACTGATTGCCAATCCGCGAACTCCTAAAATAATAGCATTCTTCCTATATTGTGTGCCGGCAAACAGCCATTTTTTCCATACATCCGCACATAAAATCATGCTGCACAACAGTGCCGTGAGAAAAAACGGCCCATACCACAGCGGATACTCCACCATGCTGTGAATCCCAATCACCAGCAAAATCCCCCAAGCCATCTGCCGATCTGGCTGGCTCTCTAGCCACGGCTTGGCTCGCCACACCGCCCAAATGACGAAGCCGCAAAACGAGAGCGCCACCGGCAGCCCCAACTCCACCGCCAAATGCAGCGGCAAATTGTGCGCATTGTCTAAAAGTTCCATAAACCGCGCACCAGAAAACTCAGTGCTGTAATGCGCATAAGCCAAAGATCGCCAGCCATGGCCTGTCCAAGGCTTTTGCGCGATGAGGTCGAGCACGTTGCTCCACAGGGCGAGGCGGGAGAAGGCGTTGGAGTCGTCTAGACGCGAGAGTAAACCGCCGCCACCCAGGGCCAAGAGTCTGGAAAGCCAAGGTAACGCCACCAATGCAAGCGCATAAATCACCAGCATGGCGATGAGATGGCGTGGCAAGCGCTGCGCAAGGTGTTGGCGCAACCTCAAAATCATGAGGCTCAGCGCAATGAGCTGAACAAAACCAGTTCTAGAGGCGGTGGCAGCCAAGCAGCAGATCACCAACGTGAGCGCTGTCCAAGTGATCACACGCCACACGCCAGCCTTGTTCTGACAAAACCACAACAAGATCATGGCGCCCATCATCAAGAGCGTGGCCAATTGATTGCGTTGTCGAAGATTGGCATACACCTCGTGCTGCGCAGAACTGGCAATCAAGGGATGTGGTTGCGGCGCAAGACCTAAAAATTGCCAGCTACCGATCATGGCGCTGAGAACCGCAGCCATTGCCCAGCCGATAGCCAGCGCAATCACGCATCGATCGGCCTCTTGCTTGTCAAGACAGGCCAGTATCCAACACATGATGCCGGCACAGCAGGCAGACACCAGCCAGCTCATTGCAGACAATGACATGTCACTTTGAGTTGGCATCAAAAAGCTCAAGCAAATACAACTGCTCAAAAGAGCACAACGAGCCGCTAAGGAAAACTGCAGCCAGATCATCTCGCAGGGGAAGACTTTGGGCTTGATTCCGGCCAAGCAAAAGCACCCAACTGAGTGGGATACCAGGCTTGGTAGCGTTTCCACACCGTACGCGCGCTATCGCGCACGTCTTTGGGCGCAACTGCGTCCATGCGCATCATCCAGAGTTTGGCACGCTCATGCTGCCCTGCCAGTGCAAAATTAGTGATCAAGGTGAACTGTGCGCCGTAGTTCGGCCCAGCGATCACGGTGCGCTCCATCCACTCCAAATCTGCTGCGGAAGTTTGCGGCAGACCGATGATTCGGCTCATTCGCAAGCTCTCTTGCAGATGGTGCATGACCCAAGTGGGCTGAGGATCCGACGGTTTTTTGATGAGCCCGCTTTGTTCTGCCCGAAAAATACGAAAGTTTTCCTCGAGATAAATATAGTCTTTCCAAGATAACGTCGCTACGCATAAAACTACTAGCGAGAGAAAAATACTCAAGCCCTTGGACAGACTGGCCCGTGCTTGTGAGTGAACCTCAGCCGACCAAACCCCCGCTACTGCGACAGCCCAAAGCAGCAGGTTGGTGCCCCAATGAGGAAACTCCACCATGGCATGAAGCAAAAACACGCCGGTCGCCATTTGTGCAATATAGCCTGCGCCTGTGATGGTTTGCCTGACAGATTGCACCAGCCAGGAAGTGAGCGCAAGAATCACCAAGACAGCCAATGGAATCCCAAGCCACACCATCAAATCGAGCAGCAAATTATGGGTAAAAGTAATATAGGTTCGCATGCCGGTGAGTTGCCCTGCGAATGCCCATTGCAATTGATTAGCCTCCTGAATGCCCCAGCCTAACCACGGGTGCGATGCGATCCCTTGCAAAGCATAGGCGTAGATTGCCAATCGCGCTTGATCCTGAGCGACACCTTGCACATCTCGACCAATATGGGTCAGCAACAAGGATTGACTGATTTGCTCTAAAAAAAAGAAGATGCTCAATTGAACAAGCAAACTCAAGCACAGAGCAGGTAACAAGCGCCAAGATTTGATGGCACGCATCCAGAATAGACAAGAGATAACAATCAACAGACTTTGCAGTAATCCAATTCGCGATTGCGCCATGCCCTGACCCAAGGCGATAAAGCACAAATAGGCGGTAAGCACGGGAAGCGCAATCTTGCCGCGATGCCAGCCCCATAGCCCGGCAATCCACGCCCAAGACAGCAAGGTGGCTAACTGATTGGGTTGCGCCATATTAGCGGCAGGCCGCGCACCGGGATCATTGCGCACGACCCACATGTCAATCCATGCCAAAGACTCCCGCGCCAAGTCAAAGAATTGATAAAAACACAAGCCCACGCTGATCACGCCTGCAAAACCCACCGCCATCATCAACGTGTCCAGCACCACATGTTCGTCATAGAGATGAAGTTGTTGCGCTTTAGCCCAAACGAGTGCTGCGCCTAGCAAGCTGGTGCTGATCATCAAAGCTTGCGAGCCACTCGCCTGCAAATCAAGTGCCCACTGAACCCACACCCAACAAGCCATCCCCATCAATGCGATGGGCATCCACCCGACCCGCACAGACGTGCGAAGCAACAAGGCGCTGACGACTAAGCACACAGCAAACCAACATGCCGTCCAAGCTTCTTTGTGAAATCCGGGAATAGGATAGTAATGGTGGGGTTGCAGCCAACTCAGGGCCAACAACAAGGCAAGCAACGCAGGCCACAGCTTAGCCTCGCTTCCCCCATGCTGCGCTGTGAGCTTGCTATGCAGGCGAAAGGATTGAATCCAAGTGGGTAGCATGGGTTTAAATATACCGTTCAAAAATGAAAAAAGCTCCCGAAGGAGCTTTTAAAGAATCTACACAACTGATATTAATCAGCTTGGCAGCTTGCAGGACGGAATTTCTTCTCCAGCTTAGTCACTGTCACTGCCGAAGTGCCGCAGGCCCAGTCAACTTGACCATTGCTGTTCAACGTAGCCATCATCGCCAAGCCTTTGCCGGTAATGTTGGAATCACCAGCGCCAACAACTTCCACAAAGCCAGCAGAAGCATTGCTGCGGGTATAGCTGATTGAAGCCACATACTTCGATTGTTGTGACGCAATGTTAGCGCTCGCAGCTTCTGGCATTTGAGTCAGAGTTGCAGCTGCTTCAGAGACGGCGGTTTTAGCGGACGAACCAGCCAACACCATTTCCGACACTTTCGCGCGGGTCGTGTAGTCTTGGTAAGCAGGCAATGCCACTGCAGCCAAAATACCGATAATCGCAACCACGATCATCAGTTCGATCAGGGTGAAACCCTTTTGTACCATTTGCTTCATATAAAACTCCTAAAAATGTTGATAAAGGCGAACAGCTATTGCAAAGCGCGTGCCAGCGCGGTTAATCATGTGCAAAGCGCTCAATTGTGTGTGTTTGTTGGCGTGTCGATCGTTTGTCTATGCTTGAAGCGGGTTACAAAAATGTCGTCCTGACAAATTTGTCAGTCTGCATGCGTCGAGCTGACATGAATTGACAGTTTCGCGAGCCGCTTGCGCATGCTAAGCACGGCTTTGTCTATCATCCGCCGTATTGGCAACTGGCTGGGCGGTATTTTTGGGCAATTTTCTGCGCTGTAGGCACGGTATACGTACCGCATTCCCAAACGACTTGGCCGTTACTATCAAGCCTGCCCAGCAGGGTCATGGCTTTTCCCACCAGATTTGTATCGCCTTGTGAGTAAGCCACGATCCTTCCTTCGCTCGCGTTAGATTTGAGCCAGTCGATCTGCAAGACATACTTGGAGCCTGAAGTCACTGATGTGATGCTGGCTGAATCGGGCATTTGCGTCAAGGTTGCAGCCGCTTCGGAAACGGGGGTCTTCATGGCCGAAGCCGCCAAAACCACCTCGGTGACCTTAGCTCGGGTGGTGTAGTCTTGGTAAGCAGGCAGAGCCACAGCAGCCAAAATGCCAATGATCGCGACGACGATCATGAGCTCGATCAGGGTGAAGCCTTTTTGTAAACTGAGTTTCATGAAATGATTCCTAGAATGTAAACGGTAAGCGGATAAATGTGACATACCGTAACAGCAAGCCCTGTGCCACTCGGGCCGCACTGGGTGGAGCAGCGGATTTTGTGTGCTTTATGATTAACCCGTCGCATCATTTCGGGCGATGGTTTCGGTATCCGGCGTCAAAGCGTGACATTTCTGTCAATGTGCGATAGCTGAGCTGACATGAACCGCTATTTTCGCGAGCCGCTTGCGCATGCTGAGCACGGCTTTGTCTTTGCTGATGAGGTGAATGATGTGGCCGGCGTGCTGTTGCGCGAGGATGCAAGCAAGATCAATGAAGACTTGGTCATCAGTGTCTTTGCAGATGTAGGGGGCTTTGCTGGTGGGCTCGCTGCTGATCTGGGCGAGGTGGTCGAATTGCTGGAGGATGTCGTCGCTTGATTTTTTGTAGAAGTCAAGCTTGGCAGCGATATGGGAATAGGTGAGCACTCGCTCCAACTCGTTCCTCATGTGCTGCGTGGCGACCCATCTTATGTGGCCTTGGGAGATGGCTTGGCGCAGGCTGTCGGTGCGCGTGTCTTGGAAGAGGAAGAGATCGAGAACGATATTGGTGTCGAGCACCGCAATCAGCGGCTCTGGCGCGGTGGTCATGGGGCAGCAGGCGGCGGTGACGTGGGAGGGTTGCGGCGGCCTTGGATGTCGAAGCGGAAGAGGCGGCATTCAATCGGGCCGTTCCACAGGGGCACGCGGCGGGTTTCTTTGAGGCGCATTTTGCCGGGGAGCTTCATGTCGGGCACGAGCAGCCAGGCGGTCCAGCCGTCGAAATGGGTCTTCCAGTGGGCAGCGAGTTGGGGAAAAAAGTCGCCTTCTTGCTCATTGAATTCGGCGGTTTCGCGGCCCACAGATCGTATCTGAGCGCGTGGGTGAGATTGCTCACTGGATGGCCGACCTGCAAAGCCAGCCACTTCAATACGCTCTCCATATGGTGGGTTGGTAAGGATAACGGCGCCTTGGGGCGGCAGCTCACAGGGCGGTTTTCGTTGCAGGGCATCACCGCCCCGGAATTCGATTGCATCACTCACGCCTGCCAGCTCTGCGTTGCGTTGCGCGAAATCGGCCATGCGGTGGGCCACATCTGAGCCATAGATGAAGGGAATTTTAAGACTTTTTAGGCTACTTGCCGGCATGGGATTTACATAGTTTGCTACATTTTTCATAGCATCCCAGACGTGATCCTGAAATGGAATCAAGCGCTCAAAGCCGAAGCGGCGCTGGCCTCCGGCGGGGATGCCGAGCGCGATTTGTGCGGCTTCAATCGCAATCGTGCCGCTGCCGCAGCAGGGGTCGTACAGCGGTTGGTATTCACGCTCCTGGCCTTCTAAATTCCACCAACCACTGGCGGCCAGCATGGCGGCGGCCAAGGTTTCTTTGAGCGGGGCTTCGCCTTTATCCTGGCGCCAGCCGCGCTTGAATAAAGGCTCGCCGCTGGTATCGACATATAAAAACAACTGATCTGCGCTTAAATGCACGTAAATTCGTGCATCAGGGCGCTGCACATCGACGCTGGGGCGCTCGCAGGTTTTGTGGCGAAAGCGGTCGCAAATCGCATCTTTGACGCGTAAGGCCGCGAAATTGATGCTTTTTAAGGGGCTGCGAGTGGCGGTGATGTCGATTTTGAAGGTGTGGCGCTCTGTGAACCAAATTTCCCAAGCCACATCGCAGGCGGCTTGGTAAATATCTTGCTCGCTGCGGTAATTTCCACCTTGCACTTGGATGAGCACGCGGCTGGCCAAGCGGCTGTGCAGGTTGAGCAGCAGGGCTTCGCGCCAGCTGGCCTCGATGCTCACGCCGGCAGATTGGGGCGTGATGCCGTCTTTTCTGCCGAGGATTTTGGTTGCTTCTTGGACGAGGTAAGGCTCAACGCCGCTTGCGCAGGGGAGGAAGAGGGTGAGGTGGTTCATGGGGAGAGTCTATGTGATGCGCTGAGCAAAGAGATCAAAACGGGAGAGGAATGCAGGAGAGGAATGCAGGAGAGGAACACAGAAAACACAGAAAACAGCCAAGAAAACACAGAAAAATTTCTTGTATTTTTTCTGTGTCTTCTGTGTAATTTCTGTGCTTTCTGTGTTCCTCTCCTGTTTTCCTCTCTTTGGTCAGTGTGCCCAAATCATTCATAAAGTTTTACGCAAACTCGTCACCGGAATGCGCAGTGCTTCTCGGTATTTGGCAACCGTGCGGCGAGCGCATTCGATGCCTTGCTCTTTGAGCATGTCGGCGATGGCGTTGTCTGAGAGTGGCTTGGCTTTGCTCTCAGCATCGATGAATTGCTTGATCAGCTCGCGCACGGCTGTGCTGGAGGCGATGCCGCCGGTCTCGGTGGTCAGGGCTGAACCGAAGAAGTATTTCAATTCAAACGTGCCAAAGGGCGTGCTCATGTATTTGGCGGTGGTCACGCGGCTGATGGTGGATTCGTGCATGCCGATTTCATCGGCAATCTCGCGCAGCACCAGCGGGCGCATGGCGACCGCGCCATGCTTGAAGAAGCTCGCCTGCCGCTCGACGATGGCTTGGCTCACGCGCTGGATGGTGTCAAAGCGCTGCTGCACGTTTTTGATGAACCAGCGGGCTTCCTGCAGGCGGGTTTGCAGGCCTTGGATGGCTTCTGATTTTTTGCCACCCTTCAAAGCATTGGCATACAAATCATGCACATGCAGCTTGGGCACGACATCGGGGTTGAGCTGAGCGATGAAGGTGGTTTGGCCACGCTTGACCACAGGGCGCACGATCACATCGGGGATCACGATATTGCGCTCGACCTGTGCGAAGCGGCGGGCGGGCTTGGGCTCTAGGCGGGCGATCAAAGCGATGGCGGCCTTGATCTCGTCTTGTGGCAATTTGCACAAAGCGGCCAAGCGTTTGATGTCGCGCTTGGCCAGCAATTCCAGCGGGTGCGCGAGGATACTCTGAGCGGCCTGGGCTTCTTCGGGGTGAATTTGGCCATCTTGCTCCAGTGCTTGCAATTGCAGCG
>JAYVJQ010000329.1:0-12946 GCA_043769055.1 Allobrachymonas sp. | reverse complement strand
TGATGCTGCGCTTTTTGTTGCGCGCGGGTGTGCTCACGATGCAAGCGATTGAACGCGCAGGGCTGCAAAGCTGGCTGGCAACTGATCGGCCAGCGCCTGCGCCCGTGAAAGTCACACATGCAGTGGTGGCTCGCAGCATGAATTTCTCATTCGCAGGCAGCTACACCGGCAATGAGTTTTTTGCAAGAGCTGGCTCGGTGATTGCGCATGACGATGGCGAACCGATCACCACACCGTATGACGACTGCGTGCTGGTGATGCCCTCGGTGCGTCAACTGCGCCCCGGCGTGACAACAGTGCGTCTCGGGCAGCGCGTGACTTGATGCCGCATTGGAATGAGATTCAGCGCATTTCTCTGTCACCTCATGACCGATCTATCGCATCATCTTGAAATCAATGGAGACCTTCATGACCATCACCCGTAGAAATTTATTGCTCAGCACAGGATTCATCAGCAGCTTATCGCTGATCGGCTGCGCGACTCCTGCGCCAGTTAAGCCCAGTCTAGCAGAGCTGGGTATTTATTCGGCAGGCCAAGGCAGTGCTTTTTTGCCCTACGCACAAGGCGTGGCCAATTACTTGAGCGCACAAGGCTTGAAAACTCAGGCATTGGTTTCTGCGGGATCAATCGAGAACATCCGCAAAATTGATACTGAGCGTACACGCTTGGGAACGGTGTTTTTAGGCACAGCATTTGAAGCCATCTCTGGCACGGGCGCTTGGACGCAGGGGCAAAAGTTTCCGCAATTGCGTGCTTTATTCCCCATGTATGAAACATCCTTCCAAGTTGCAGCCTTGCGAAGCGCAGGCATCAACAGCATGGCGCAACTTGCTGGCAAGCGAGTCGGCGTTGGCCCCGCAGGTGGGCCAGCAGAGGGTTACTTCAAAGGCTTGATGGAGGTGACGGGCCTGCAAGCGCAAATCATCAACGGTGCGCCTGCGGCTTTGGCCGCAGATTTGTTAGCTGGCAAGATCGACGCACTCTGGCAAGGTGCAGCGCTACCGATTCCCGCGCTCAAGCAAGTGGCCGATGGTGCAGACAGTGTGGTGTTTGGTTTGACCGATGGCGAGCTGGCCGCGATGCTCAAGCGCTTTGCATTTTTAAGCCCCGCCACGATTGCTGCCAACACCTATCGCGGGCAGAACATGCCGCTCAAATCGGTGGCTGCTTGGAATTTTGTGATGGCACACCAAGACTTCCCAGAGGCTGATGCCTACTGGGTCACCAAAACTGTGTTGTCAGTCGCTGACCCGCTGAGCTTGCACGCAAGCGCCGGGCCTACGCGCGCTGCCAATGCGGTGAACAACCAAGTCGTGCCCTTTCACAGCGGGGCGCTGCGCTTCTACAAAGAAGTTAAAGCCTTGTAATCAAGCGGCTTCGCGCCGCTTTTTTTTGCCTCGCCCAGCAACGGCTTTGTCAAACAGCCAGTTCGGCAGCAGGCGGAGCAGTTTGGCCACAATGCCCATTTGCCAAGGAATCACACGGTAGCTCACACTCGCTTCAATCGCCTTAAAAGCACGGTCCGCAAATTCTTCGGGTTGCAAAATGAAGGGCATGCTGTAGCTGTTGCTGGCCGTGAGTGGCGTGGCCACATAGCCCGGTGCGATGGTGATCACCTTCACGCCATCTTTACCAGTCTGCGCGCGCATATCACCGCGCAAACTCTCGCAATAACTAATCACCGCCGCTTTACTCGCGCAATAAGCACCGTGCCCGGGCAGGCCGCGAATTCCAGCCACGCTGGCTATGCCGACGAGTTTGCCGCTTTTTCTTTGCACCATGCCGGCAATGAAGGGGTGAAAGGTGGCTGCTAAGCCGATGTTATTGGTGGCAAAGGTTTGTGCGAGCACATCCATGTCGGCGCGGATTGCACTGTCAATCCCGATGCTGATACCGGCATTGGCAATCACCACATCGGGCACGCCTTGGCGGGCAATGCACGCTTGCCCAGCGGCAGCGATGCTGTCAATATCATCCACGCTTGCACTATAAATTTCATAGCGCTCTGCGCTTATTCTTTGCCGGCTACACCACGATTTGACCTCATCAATACGCCGCGCCACCAAGGCAAGGCGATAGCCAGCTTGGTAATACCGCCAAGCCAAGGCTTGCCCGATACCGCTGGATGCGCCAGTGATCAATACCAAGGGCCTATTCATGGCGCTCTGCTTTCCAAGCGCACGCGCACGCGGCCGTCTAGCTGCACGATGCCATCGATGTTGTTATAGGCCATGCTGTCTCCTGAGAATTGATCGCGGTCTCGCGTGACGACAACGGGTTTGTGAGATTTGAGTTCATCCGTGCGCACAAAGGCATGCAAAAACTCTCCGCGATACTCCACGCGCGGTACTGCGCGGCCTTGCACATCTTTGCCGGCCTCGCGCACCACCACCGCATTGCCCACAAGTTGCACCTCAGAGCCATCGCCGTTGCTGTAGGCGCGATCGCCTTGGCCGGTGGTGATGCGTTGGTTTTTATTGGATCGCATGCGCGCCGTATCGATTTCCAGCACATCCGTATCGGGGAAATGGCGGGCTTTTTGGCCGCTGACTTCGCTGATGAGCTGACCTTTTGCGTCAAAACTTTTCACCACAAAATTCGTGAGGAAGTAATCCGGCTCATGCCGCTTGGCTCGTTCAGGCTCTGGCAATGCGGCCTGCGGCGTATGACGCGCCAACCACCAACTGCCCAGCGCCAGCAAGCCCATCGCCAAGATGGGCAAATACAAGGAGAGATGCCCAAGCAAACGCCGAATCAACTGAATGACCGCATTCATGTCAAAGCCGCCTCCAAATAGCGCGCATAGTAACCTTGCGACATGAGAATCACGTCACACAATTCGCGCACTGCGCCTCGGCCACCCAAGGCTTGCGTCACATGATGCGCCAGCGCTTTGTTCTCAGCATGTGCATTGGCTGGCGCGCAAGCCAGTTGCGCGCGCGCGAGCAAGGGAAGATCAGGCCAGTCGTCGCCCATCACGGCGGTTTGCTGCCAGGTTAAACCCAAGGCTGCAAGCAGCTTCTGTGCTGCAGGCAATTTATCTTCTGTGCCATACACCGCATGCTGCACTTGCAACGCCTTCAAGCGCGTGCGCAGAGCCGCACTGTCACGCCCCGTGATGATGGCAATCGTGATACCCGCGCGTTGCAAGAGTTTGACGCCTTGACCATCCAGCACAGAAAATTGTTTGAACGATTCACCCGCTTCGCTGAAGTTTAGGCCGCCATCGGTGAGCACGCCATCCACATCAAAAATTACCAAGCGAATTTCTTGCGCGCGCAAGAGCAATTCGGGCGGGAAGGATAGAGAGGGAGCGTGCATGTCAGGATTCAACTTAAATCACCTTGGCGCGCATCAAATCGTTGGAGTTGAGCGCACCAACTAACAAACCATTGGTTTCGGCCACTAGCACGCTCGTGATGCGGTATTGCTCCATTTGCTCAGCCGCATCAACTGCCAATGCATCAGGAAGAATCGTGCGCGGATTTTTGTGCATCACCTCTCCTGCGGTCAGCTCGCGGACATCGACGCCGCGCTCAATCAGGCGGCGCAAATCACCGTCGGTGAAGATGCCCATCACATGCCCTGCCGCATCGACGATGGCCGTCGCACCCAAGCCCTTGTGACTCATCTCGCGCATCAAATCAGTAAAACCAATGTGGGCTTGCACGCGCGGCACATCGGTGCCAGTGCGCATCAAATCGCGCACATGCATGAGCAGCTTGCGGCCCAAGCTACCACCCGGGTGCGAGCGTGCAAAATCTTCAGCCTTGAAGCCACGCGCATCGAGCAAAGCCATAGCCAGCGCATCACCCAAGGCCAGTTGTGCTGTGGTGCTGGCGGTCGGCGCAAGATTGAGCGGGCAGGCTTCTTTGGCCACCGAGCTGTCCAGCACCACATCGGCATGCTGCGCGAGTGTGGACTGCAAACCGCCGGTGATGGCAATCAAGGGCGCGTCCATGCGCTTGATGAAAGGCAATATCGCAGACAGTTCTTCGGATTCACCCGAATTTGATATTGCAATGATGCAATCAATCGCCTTGACCATGCCCAAATCGCCATGACTGGCCTCTGCGGGGTGCACAAACATCGCGGGGGTGCCTGTGGAAGACAAGGTGGCAGCGATTTTGCGGCCTACATGCCCGCTCTTGCCCATGCCCATCACCACCACGCGGCCACGGGTGCTGAGCACCAGATCCACGGCTTGCGTGAACGCTTGCGCAGCCGAGGCTTCGATAGCCAAGCGTGTGCGCAGGCCAGTCACAGCGGCAGCTTCAATGTCTAAAGTATCCAGCGCCAGATCAATGGCTTGCTGGGCTTGTGCGGGAGTCAATGTCATCTGCGCATTTTAGGCGCTACGGCGGCAGCCTCAGTGCATCAGCAGGGATGCATCTTGCGAAGTGAGGCGCTTGACATGCTCAATCAGCGTGGCATCGGTATACGGCTTGGTGAGGTACAAATCCACACCGGCTTCCAAAGCCAAATCACGGTGCTTATCACTGGCGCGCGAAGTAATCATCACCACCGGCAAGCCCATGAACTGGGGCAACTCGCGCACACGCTTGGTCAGCTCCAGGCCATTCAAGTTGGGCATTTCCAGATCAGTCAGCACGATGGCAGGTGGTTGATTGCGCAAAACTTCGAGCGCCAAGAAGCCATCGGCGGCTGTGACTACTTCATAACCCGCATCTTGCAGCAATTGCTCCATCGAGCGGCGCACAGAGAGCGCATCATCGACAATGAGTACACGCTTGCGCTGCACGGCCAAACGGCGACGCAGCGCCAAAGATGCGCCCATTTTGACGCCCGATTGAGCCGCACGCTCCAGCGCCGCCACATCCAGCAAAAACATGGGGCGGCCATCGTTACGCAGCGCGCCTCCAATCACACCCGCAATCCGGCGAGCAAGGCGGCCAATATCTTGCAAAATCAATTCGCGCGCATCCACCACCGCATCGACCATCAGCGCCACGGTTTGTGTAGCGCCTCGGCACAGGACCACCGGCTTGATTTTGGAGGGCAACTCGGCGCTGTCTTCAAAGCCGAGCCACAAACTCAGGGCATAGACCGGGTAGTCTTGATCCAAATACCGCAGCAAGGGCGCTTGGCCCTCGGTGCGCACAATTTGCACTTCATCCGCTGCCAAGGCCTGCACCACTTGATCGGAGGACAAGGCAACTTCTTCTGCTGCGCATTGCACAATCAATGCTTGCGCAGCGCCGGTAGAAACCGGCACACGCACGATGAAGCGCGAGCCGCCATAAGGCTCACTTTCAATGTCTAAACGGCCTTTGAGACCCGCCACACGGTCATTGACCACATCCATGCCCACGCCACGGCCGGAGACTTCGGTAACTTCGCCCTTGGTAGAGAAACCCGGGCGCAAAATCAGGCGACGCATCTCATCATCTGTGAGTTTGGTGCCGGGCACGATCAAGCCGTATTCCACGGCTTTGTCATAAATCATGGGCAAATCTAAGCCCTTGCCATCGTCGGCACAAATCAATTCCACATCTTGGCCGACGCGGCGAAACGACAGCGTGATCGTGCCCACTTCGCTTTTGCCCATAGCGGCGCGCTCATCCGGGCTTTCAATGCCGTGATCGACCGCATTGCGCAGCAAATGGAGCAGCGGCTCGGTCAAGCGGGTGAGCACATCGGCATCCAACGTGGTGGATTCGCCTTGCACCACGAGCTGGGCTTGTTTGCCGGTGGAGGCAGCCGTTTGCGACACATTGCGCTTCAAGCGTGGGATGATGGTCTTGACAGGCACCAGACGTGCGCCGAGTAAATCGCGGTGTTGCTCTCGCTGGAGTTGGTCCTCATCGCGCAAAATTTGCATCGCTGAGGCCACTTGGCCACGCGCCTCGCGCGCCAGCTCTAACTCGTCTTGCACGGCCTCAATAACGAAGCGCGAGAGGGTGTACAGCGAATCATAACGATCCATCTCAAGCGGATCAAAGTTCTCGCCCGCTTCTCTTTGACCCCGCAACTGCACCACCTGCTTGTCCACCGTCTGCTCCAGCTCGCGCAGGCGGCGCGAAAGCTCGGCGTGGCTCACTTCAATGGCCGATAAGCGCTCATTGGCAGTGCGCACGAGCTGGCCCACGCGCTGACCAGCCACAATCGATTGCGTGGCACGGCGCAACACGCGGCTTAAGCGATCCACACCCACGCGCAAGGTCTGCGCATCAGCGTTTTGTGGATCATTTTGGCCAGTAGCCGTTATGGAACCTGCGCGAGATGCTATTATTTCAATAGCATCACCTGCCATGGCTGCGGCCAATGGCTCAGGCGCTTGCGCCTCGGCCACGCCCTGACGAATCCAGTTGACCCAATCAATCAGGCGCTGCAAACATTCCAAAGCACCGCCGGGGGCAGCTTCTTCGCCTTGCAAGAAGGCCACCATGTGCTGCAAAATTTGCACGGCCTCACGCATGTCGCGCACAGCACTGGCATTCGGTTGGTCACCCGCGCCAATGCCCTCGATTGCCCACTCCATCACATCTTCTAAGCGATGCGCCATGCGGCCAATGCCGGGCAGTCCAATGATATTGCCTGAGCCTTTGAAGGTATGAGCAATGCGCTGTGCCTCTGTTAAGCGCCCTTGATCGATCTTGCCAGCCGCCAGCTCATCCAGATAGCCCATCAGGCGTTCGAGTTGCTCGGGCGCATCTTGCAACATGGCAGAAAGTAAGCTGCCATCGACATCGTCGGTTGTCAAACTCAAATCGGCTTGCGTGGCATCTTCGACCACGGCTTCAGCGGCAGCGGCCTCTTCCGCTGCAAGCTGAGGTGGCAGCATCAATTGCGCATGCAACGCAGCCAAAGCCGCATCATCGGTTGCTTGTGGGCAAGAGGCTAAATAATCAATGATGTCTTGCACCGTTGCAGGCGTGGCCGGCGCTTCAAGGTAGGCCAATGCAGGCTGCGTCCAGCCCGCAAGCCATTGCAAACTCGCTGCATCGGGCGCCATCATTTGCAACTGCGTGAATTGCGAGACTTGCGACAAATAACTTCCCCAGCCATGCAAGCTCACCAAAGCACTGGCTTGCACCGAGCGCTCAATATAGCCCACCACGGGATCGAGCAACTGAGCGGCTTGCTCGGGCGATGACTCAACGATGGCAGCGGCTTGCGCTGCCGCATCACGCGCCATCGGCACATCGATAGCGAATTCTTCGCGCAGCAAGGTCAGCAAGTCGCTGATATTCATGGGCGTTGGTTCACGCTAAGGGGGTGGGCGCAATGAAGCATCAAACCAGTTTGAACTGGCCCACCGCTGCGGTCAGCTGGCGCGCTGATTCAGCCAAGCTTTGTGTCGATGCGGTTTGCTCGGCAATCGCAGAAGAGGTTTGCTCGGTACCGGCATTGATGTCCAGCACCGACTGCTGCAAACTGGCGGCCAGCTTGGCTTGTTGCTCCGAGAACTGCGCAATCTGACGCACCAAGCCCACCAGCTGCTGAGTCGTTTGCTGCGTTTGGCCCATCTGCACGCCGGCGCGTTGCGCCAAATCGGACTGCTTGACCACATCGCCAATCAGTCGGTTCACGGTAAACAGCGTCTCATTCGTCTCAGCCTGAATATTGCCCACCAGTTGCGAGATCGTCGCAGTCGCTTGGCGCGAGCTATCAGACAGGCGCTGCACCTCTTCGGCCACCACCGCGAAGCCTCGGCCTGCTTCGCCGGCAGTTGCCGCTTGCATGGAAGCGTTCAAGGCCAGCACGTGGGTGCGCTCTGAAATCGCGTTGATCAGCTGCACAGCGGTTGAAATCTCTTGCGAGCGCTCGCCCAATCGTTTGAAGCGTTTTTCCATGTCAGAGATGGATTCACGCAACTGATCCATACCCTGCACCGTGCCCTGTACGGCCACCAACGCATTTTGCGTCGCATCCGCCGCTACGCCAGCGACTTGGTTGGACTCTTCAGACAAGGCAGATACGCGTGCCAATTGATCCGTGGCTTGGTTGAGGTTACTGGACATCGCATCCAGCGCTTCTCGCTCGGCGCGCGCTGTTTCCTCCACCATCACGGATTGCACCCGCACGGACTCTGAGGTTTGCGCGACTTGTTGCGCAATTTTTTGCACTTCGACCAGTGTTCGACCCGTCTCATCAGAGAACTGGTTAATTGAGGAGGCCACCGTGCCAATAATGTCTTCCGTCACAGGTGCGCGTGCGGTCAAATCTCGGTTAGAGAGCTGGAACACCGCCTGCAAGAGGTCAATCACGGAGTTGTTCAGGGTTTCGTTTTCTTTCGCTGCCTTTTCCAATGCGCCAATACGGTCATCCAGCAGGCCGTCAAAAGCTCGGCCCAGCTGGCCAATTTCGTCTTGCTCGGTGAGTTGACTTCGTGCTGAGGTTTCGCCGCCAGCCACTTTTTGCACAGTATCAGACAGGGTTTGAATCGGGCGCAGGAACTGCCGCAGGAATAGAGTCACCGCAATACCTGCTAGCGCAACCACACCCAAACCGATAATCAACGCGCGCAACAAAGATTGACGGTTCAGGTTATTGATGGGGCCATCGGCTTCTTCGGCGTCAATTTTGGCCACCATTGCCCAATTCAAACCTTGTACCCGTAAAGGGCCATAGGCACCATAGCTGGCAATACCGCGATAGTCGGTGAACTCCACAAAACCATCTTGTCCTGCCAAGGCTGGGCGGGTGGCATCCGAATCGATCGTGACCAAACCGATGGAGGTATCTTTTTTCAGCAGTGTTGCTTTGGAGTTGGCCGAGAGCTTGCCGCCCAATAAATCTGCAAATGCCTGTTTGTTATCGGTCACGTACCTTGCATTGGTCCGCATCAACTTGTCAGGGCCAACTAAGAACATGTCACCCGTTTTGCCTAAGCCAATTTTTTCCCACGACTTGGCGCTGCTCATCACATCGGTGATTTTGTCCACTGGATATTGCATGGCAATCACGCCGATTTGGCGATCGCCGTCAAAGACGGGGGCAGCCACAAACGCGGCTTGGTCATCATACGAAGGGAGATACGGCGCGAAGTCCGACAGAAAAACCGCATCGCGATTGGCCGATTGCTTCACTTTAGAGTAAGCCTCAGCCAGTTTTGTGCCAGAAGCAATGCCCTTGGTCAGTGAAGAGCCAAAGTCCAACTCCTTGAACACGGTGTACACAATGGTGTCTGTTTCGATGTCGATCAAGAAAACGTCGTAGAACTCGAACAGTTTTTGTGCGCGTTCAAAACTTGGATGAAACTGGGCGTGAGCTTGCCCGTAGGCGGACACTGTTTCGGGGCGCACCATCCGCTCTTTTTGCCCCAGAGGGTTGGGGTTGCGCGCAATGAATTCACTTTGCAATGCTGCTCCGTTAGGATCAAGTGCAGCGATGAATTTATCAACAGAAGGCACGGCGCTGGCGTTGCGCTTTGCAAACTCGGGTGCAAATTGATCCTGAATATATTTAGTCAAATCAATGGCCGAAGCAACTTGTCCGATCCCGGTGTCTTTAGCTGCCGAGAGAAATGCCGGCTTGAAAGCACGAAGCGCATCTGCCGTGGAGCGCTGGCCAGCCAAGGTTTGCAGTGCTCGCACTCGGTTGTTGATCTCATCGGTCACCTGCTGGCGCTTGGTATCACGCAGCGAGTTCAACTGATTTTGTGTACGCTCTTGCAACGCCGTGTCTGCCAGTGTAGAGGCGCCTTGCCAAAGTAGTGCAGCCGTAATGGCCACAGGAATCAATGTGAGCAAGGCTGCACCAAGAAGCATTTTTTGCCGAATGTTCATGCGAGGGACTCCGAATCAATCTGGGGGTTGTTTTCAACGTTGAGGGGGAAGATCAAACCTGCGCCAACTCATCGCTGAGCGCCTCCATCAACCGGTTTGCATCAATTTCTAGAAACTCTTGTCCTGCGGGGTTGGTCGCTACGCCACTGCATAGCTCACGCAAACGTGGCGGCAAAGCGGCAGCAAAGCTTATCTCGCGTGGCTCATAGCTCAGCTGCTGGGGCAGGCCTTCAAACATGAGTGCAATTGCATCGCCCGTGGCATCCGTTGAAATGAGATGCGACAAGCCCCCGATCAACAGACGCTGTTGGCGCGCCATGTTTTGCACCTGCGCAGAGCCTAAATAACGTGCCAAATCAACCACCGGCAAGATATTGCCATCCACGTTCGTGCCGCCAAGAAGCCATTCGGGTGCTTTGGGGATCGGGCTGAGTTCAAACTTGTCTGCGATTTGGCGCGCCCAGTCAAATGGGAATGCCAAAGCCCATGCGCCGCAGAGAATGCCTTGTGCGAGTTTCAAGAGAATGTCTAAACGCTAGCCACTCAGATCGAGCTCATGATCTGATCGGTGGTGTAGGGCTTGGTCACAAAGCCTTTGGCTCCGAGCATCTGCGCGAATACGCGATCAGCTTTTTGATCCTTGGATGTCACAAACACCACGGGAATGCCTTTGCACGCCGGGTCTTGCATGATTTGGCGGGTGGCCGAAAAGCCATCCAGGCCAGGCATGTTCACATCCATCATGATCAAATCGGGCACTTCTGCTTTGGCTTTGCTCACCGCTTCTGTGCCCGAGGCCGCTGTGACGACCACCCAACCCGCATCGGCGAAGATGCGTTGCAAATTCTGTGAGTCCACGGGAGCGTCATCCACGACCAATACTTTTTTCATAACTACCTCTGCTAAAAATGTTCGCTTGGCCTACCCTAGCGCGTTTGCGATGCAATGATTATCGCGCTTAGTGGATCACTTGGACGATCGCGCAAACCCCGATGCACCACTGGCGCCGAAATTGGTCTCTTGAAAGCCCCGTGCGACATTACGATCATGCTTGGCCAGCACGGCAATCAGATCACGCTCATTGAGCGGCTTGGTCAGGTAAGCATCGCAGCCAGCCAGCGTGCCGCGAATTTTGTCAATCGTGCCGCCACGGCTGGTCAGCATCACCACCACCGGTGGTTTGCCATCGGAATACTTGCGCTGCTTGATGGCGCGGCAGGTTTGGTAGCCGTCCAAGCCTTCCATCATCACATCTAAAAACACGAATTTGTAGGGCTTGGTGTTCATCCGGCCCAGCGCTTCTTCGCCGGAGTTGACCAAATCGGCCAAGAAACCAAAGCGAGAGAGGCGGTTGCGCATGAATTTGAGTGCGATATCGCTGTCGTCCACCACCAAAATGTGATCAACATCCATCGCGCTGTCATTGTTGATGGCTGAGGCAACGGGTTTACCGACCGTCGAATGGGCAAACCCACCCAGGTCGGCGGAGCGCACAGAATCCACACCGCGGCCCACGCCCGTGCGCACTGAGTGACGCGGGGCGCGATCAAGGTTGGGGCGCGCCGCTGCGACCAGCGCTGGGGATGCGACTGGAGTTGGCACACGCGCAGCGGCTGTGAATAAAGACTCGCGCGTGGGGGTCGTTTGCGCAGCGATAAAAGGCGCTGCTTGCGCCGCCATGGGCTTGGCAACTGGCGCTGGCGTAGCGGGCAATGGTGCAGGGCCGGTGCGCTGTAGTGTTTGTGTGTTTTTAAATGACGCGTGCAGTTCTGCGGGTACGGTAGCCATCGGTGGACTCAGCAGGCCCTCTACCGTGGAGAGCACTTTCATCAAATTCAAGGGGCGGCGTTGCAAAACCCAACCCGTGCCGCCATCTTGACTGCCGATCAGCAGCACCTTGGGTGCCGGCTTGGCTGCAATGCATTGGCGCAGCACGGCAGGATCATCGGCGTTGACCACGGCCAGATTCGCCTGCGTGACATCGTCAACCAAGGTGTAGCCAGGGGAGCGGCGGGCGGCTAGGCGGAAAAATGACTCAAAAGTGACTTTCTCAAACGAGGAAAAGCCGACTAAAACAATCTTGTGCGGCTGGCTCATGGCCTGTCTCCTGCTAGGGGCATGGTCTTTGGCGCGTACGCAACGCGGGTCATTAAATCCAAAGATAACATAGGCTTGTGGCGTTGAATTGAGAAGAAATTTAAGTCTTTAGTAGCAATTCAAATTTTATAGAACTGTAGAAGCCTTGACCAGCTTCAAGCTGAACAAAACAGGCAAAACCTTGGTTTTTTAACCAAATAGTGCGTTTCCGTTCACAATCTAGTGACAGATTCACGCCCACAAGGAGACAGCATGACCCCAGCCGCCAGCGCCTACGATTTTGATGCACTTGATATTTCAGGCAAAAAAGTACGCCTAAGCCAATTCAAAGGCAAGCCAATGTTGATCGTCAACACCGCCAGCTCCTGCGGTTTTACCCCGCAATACAAGGGCTTGCAAACGCTGCATGAGCAGTATGGCGAGCAAGGCTTGGTGGTGCTGGGCTTTCCGTGCAATCAGTTTGGCGCGCAGGAGTCGGGCAGCAACGAGGAGATTGCAACATTCTGCGAGATGAATTTTGGCGTCAGCTTTCCGCTCATGGGCAAGGTGGAGGTCAATGGCGCGCAGGCAGCACCCTTGTTTCAGTGGCTGTGCGGGCAAGCGCCGGGCCTCTTGGGCAGCAAGGCCATCAAATGGAATTTCACCAAATTTCTCGTCGGCCGCGATGGGCAAGTGCTCAAGCGCTATGCGCCGCAAGACAGTCCCACGAGCCTGGCGAAAGATATTGAAGCGGTGCTATGAGGGCGGACAACCGTCAATGTTTGCTGCCCATTAATTCCTAAAATAATAGCAAACTATGTAGATTCTGTATCGGCAAATAACGCTTTTCTAATAAAAAAGCCGCCAAACAGATCGCTCGGCGGCTTTTTTAGGGCATTGCGCCCTCGTATCAATTTCAGAACTTGTAGCCGACTTGGAAGGTGAAGCCATCGGGGTTGAGCGTGGCGTTCAGCGTCTGGCCGGTGGACAAAGTGCCGGTAGTTTTGAGGAAGGTCTTGGTGTAGTTGCCATCCAAATACCACTTGTCGTTGATGTTGTAGGTCAGACCCAGCTGAATCGTAGGCGCGAACTTGGATTCAAACGACATAGTGGTGGC